>JBBUAX010000094.1:0-4527 GCA_038058515.1 Patescibacteria group bacterium | reverse complement strand
TTTCCCCGAGGCGGAGCACACGAACCGCTGGGTTCGTGGGAGCGAGTGAATACGAGCGACGATTTTGGGTTACGCCAAAGCATCGAAATAAACTGGAATAATGAATTGCGAATAATGAATTATGGTATAATAAATATAATGAAGGAATATCCTCCTTATTCACAATTCCTAATTCATAATTCAGCCAGGGGCTTCACCGTTATTGAACTCCTTATTTTCTCCGCTATCTTTGCCGTGGTCTCTATCGCGTTTGTCGCGATTCTCCTAACCGTAACCCGCGTTCAGGTTCGGGAGATGAGCATAGCCGAGGTCAGTCAAGAGAGCCAGTTTTTGCTTCAGTCAATTCAGCGCTACATTGAACAGTCCAGCTTAATTGAAATGCCGACAGACGTTCCCACCAGCACCTTAAAACTCCGCATGCCCTCTCTCGCGAATGATCCGACTTACGTTTATCTTTCAAGCAGTACGGTGTATGTGAAAGAAACCAATGGCGGCGTTGCCGTACCGCTCACTTCCCAGAGGGTCCTCGTATCAAGTATGAGTTTTACAAGGCGGGAAAACGCGGCTGGCCACGATTCGGTCGCGGTATCATTCATCGTAGAGTACAACACTTCCAATATCCAGCAAAAAGCTTCGCGGGCGCTCACAACCGCCATCGCGCGCGTTTCCGCCGCCACATTTGATTCCGACATCCGCGCTTCCAGCACGAATATTTATAAAATTGGAGCCGCCGCGCAGGAATGGCAATCCATTAACAGCACCATTTTTTTCAGCGGTTCCAATGTCGGCATTGGTTCTGGCGCCGTAAGCCCCCAGCAGCGGCTGGAGGTGGACGGCGGGCTGCGGCTTAACACTTCTGCCCTAAAACCTGCTTGTAGCGCGGTCGGGAACACCCGCGGCACTTTCTGGGTTACGCAGGCAGGAGCGGGAGTTAAGGACAACGTGGAGGTATGCGTCAAAACCGCGACTGATACCTATATCTGGGCGCCAATTTATTGATAATTTATTGATGGCTGTGGATAACCTTATTTACCGTGCAAGCTAAGTATTGTAAGATAAACATTAGATAAACCATATGAACAGTAAAAAAATCACAATTGCTATTGTCGTTATTATTCTTGTCGCCGTTGTCGGAGGTTATTTATTAATGAAGCAGCCGCCTTCTGGCAAAAAGTCTGAAGCAGGGCAGACCGGCGCGGCTGGCGGAGGCGGGACCCAGCTCACTGCGCCAGTAACCCGCGAAACAGCGCCGGCAAAGATAGGAGGTTGGGAGGTTTCTGTTCCCGGGAAGGACTCTGCTAATGTTCCGGAAAATGTCGCCAAGCCCGAGGTGGTCGGAGTGGGCAATCCCGCCGGAACCACCAGCTACCGCAGTTTCAGCATAAAAGCGGAAGGCGATAAATTCAGTCCGGACACAATCGTTGTAAAAGAAAAAGACACGGTGCGGCTGAGCATTAACGCGATTGACAAGGACTATGATTTTACTCAGCCCGATTACGGGTTTAAGGTCGCGGTAAAAAAAGGGGACTCAAAACCCCTGCAATTTGACGCCTCCGCGAGCGGCAAGTTTCTGTTTTACTGCGCTGCTTGCGGCGGGCCGAACAAAGGGCCAATCGGTTATTTAATAGTAACAGCGCAATGAACAAACGACTCATTCTGGTTTTTATTCTCATAGTTATAGTCATAGTAATCCTCGCAGTTTGGCTGGCGCTTGTGTTTGTCCGTCCAAATGAAAGCGGGCCTTCGGCCTACTCGGCGGTATATTTATCAACCGGCGATATTTATTTCGGCAAACTTTCCTGGCTCCCGTGGCCAAAGATGAAAGAGGTTTGGTACTTACAGCGGGGAGTTGACCAGCAAAATCAGCCGCAGCTCGGCGTAGCGCGGTTCAAAAACGCTTTTTGGGGGCCGATAGATGAAATTTATTTGAATCCAAAAGAGATTATTTTCTGGACCAGTTTGCGCAAAGACAGTCAGCTCACTAAAGCGTTCGCGAATCCGGCCTCTCTGGAATCCGCGGTTCCGCCCCAGCAAGTTCCCGAAGGGAATCCGCCAGTTGCCACAAGCACCGCGAGATAATGAGACAATTATTAAAAAATTTGTTTGTCTGGAGTATTACAGCCACAATTTTTGGCATCCTCGCCGTTGTCGTTAACTATAAAGCGGCAAACGCCCAGACGTTTCAAGGACCCAAAACACCCGTTGGGGTCGGCACCGGCGCCATAGGGATTAACGCGGCAAACAATTTAAGCGTTGGCACTTCCACTCCGCTCGCGGAATCCAAATTTCTTATAGTCGCTTCTTCCACCGGCGCAACCGAGTTCGCGCTGAAAATTCTCCAGCCGGATAAAAGCCCGATTTTATTCGTGCGCAATGACGGCAGCGTGAGCATCGCTTCAAGCTCCTTTGGCGGAAGCGGGCTCACTGTCCAGGGAGACATTTATTTCAGCGGCAATCTGGTGGGCAGGGTGCCGGCTTCCCGCGTAACCGCCGCGGTTTTTGACGCGGGCAATTTCGCGTTCCCGTCTTCTCTGGGCATTTCCACTTCTTCGCAGGTCGGCTTGCCCCAGCCGCTCTCGGTCTACGGGAACGCTTATGTTTCCGGCAACGTCGGCATTGGGACGACGGGGCCAACGAGGAATTTACAAGTTGAGTCGTCAGGCGGGCCTATTATTAGGCTTTTCCGAACTGGATTTACTGCGGATTTTGAGCTTGAGAATGATGGCACTTTACCCGCCATCATCACACGAACGGCCAGCCCTATTTTATTTAAGCCGAATAATGCTGAAGCGATGAGAATTACCAGTGCCGGCAACGTCGGCATCGGGACGACAACTCCCGCCTACAAACTTGACATACAAGGAGGCGACGTGAATGTGTCGGGGGCGTACCGGAAGGGCGGCGCTGCGGGCCTCACCGTTTCCTGTCCTTCGGGCCAGACCTTGGCGACGACCACGGTTTCGGGCGGCATCATTACAGCTGGGAATTGCGTCACGTTTCTTACCTCTGCCATTACGTCTCTGAACAGCCTCACTGGTTCCACGCAAACTTTCACAACTTCGTCTGCTGCCGGATATAACATCACCTCGAGCGGCAGTACGCACACCTTTTTTTATCCTTCCAAGATTATCAGGATTGCCATCCTCGCGACCACGACCGGCAATATCCTGGTTGGCAGCAACACGGCCGGCTGGAATGTGCTTGCGGTTGGCGCGAGCGGCAGGGTGCTTATGGCGAGCTCCACCGCCCCAGACGGCGTGAGCTGGGAGACTGTTAGCGGCGGCGGCGGCATCGCCGGCTCCGGCGCTTCTGGCCAAGCGACATTCTGGACGGGCGCAAGCACGATTTCCGGCGACAACGCATTCTGGTGGGATAATGTAAGCAAGCGGCTCGGTATTGCCACCACTTCTCCCGCTTATACTTTGGATGTCAACGGCACTATCCGCGGCACAACCCTCTTGGGCGCGTACTCCGGCGCAATCGCGGCAAGCAATGTGTCGCAAGGAGTTTTTGGTTCAAGCCAGGGCAACGGCAATTTCGCTTTCCCCGCGTCCCTCGGCGTCGCGACTTCTTCGCAGGTCGGCTTGCCCCAGCCGCTCTCGGTCTACGGGAACGCTTATGTTTCCGGCAACGTCGGCATCGGGACGGCGGGGCCGAGTGTGCCTCTCCATGTTAGCGGTAGCCAAACTTTGTATGGTTATGCCACAACCCTCGCACTTACGGAGACAGGCGGTTATCCAACGTTGACTTTCCAGGGAGCATCAAATCAAAAAGCTATGATTCGCGACCAAGCGGGGCTTTTAGCTTTTTACGTTAATAATGCCGCAGGGAACTTTGTTACAGGTGATTTGAAGATGGCTATTAATAGTTCCGGCAACGTCGGCATCGGGACGAGTGCGCCCGGCCAAAAATTGGAGGTATCAGGCAGCTCCCTCGTAACGAATACGATGTACATGCTGGATACCAACCATTCGATACGCGCGGTTGGCGGGCAGGGCGTGTACATAGACACCTATGGCGTTACCGACCCGTTTTTTGTCCAGCAATCGACCGGCAACGTCGGCATCGGGACGACGGGGCCGCTTAATAAATTCGCGGTTGGCGCAGCAGCGGATGCCAGTGACCAAGTGTTGATTTACGTTCCGCAGAACAACGGCCCCGGCGCGATTCAGGGTAAAGGCGATGCAGGGGCATGGAATATGAATCTGGCCTTGAATCCAGACGGCGGTAACGTCGGCATCGGGACGACGGGGCCAGAAGTGAAGCTCCATATTAAACAGACGTCTGTCGGTACGGGCGTGGGGGATCGTCCCCAATCGCTGTATTTTGGTTCTAATGACAACGCCAACCTGCGCGGAATGATAGGTTGGTCGGCATATGGTGCATCCAATTACTTTCTCATTCAGGCCGTTGAAGATGCAGTTGCCTGGCGGAATGTGGTTCTCGTCCGAGATGGCGGCAACGTCGGCATCGGAACGGCGGCGCCAAGTGACAAATTGCATATTAAAGGCGTTTTGCGACTTGAAG
>JBBUAX010000093.1:0-5327 GCA_038058515.1 Patescibacteria group bacterium | reverse complement strand
AAAAAGTGGGACAGCCCGTCGCGCAGCGACGGGCTGTGTTCATGGGGAAACCTTGCGGAAAACATTACCGGGCAGCCAGTTCGGTTTCCCGTGGTGTTTGAGCACCCTCCCCAGATGTGTAACGAGGATGAGTTGGGGATGACCATATACGGGTGCGGTGGGGAAGGCCGGGCATTCGCGGGGGTGTACGATCAGCTTCCGTCGGTCGCCGAGGCTGGAAACCGTGCGTTCACAGATGCACACTGGCACACCAACCACTTCGATGACCTGGAATGGAGGACGTGGGCAGTACTGTACGATGTAGTCGGGGGCGTCGTCGGCCCACATCACCACCTCACCCGGAGCAAAACGGGTATATTGGCCGTCCATAACCAACCTCCTGTTGCGGACAGTATAAGGTTTTATATCGGGGAATTGCAAACGGGATTGTGGAGCGGGCTTAGGGTTTATTTTCCACAACCCGTTGCGATAGTGGCAATTTTAACTCGCTCATTACGAGAAATTTCCGCCCAGCTCGCAACTCGCGTGCACCCGGTAAATTTCTCTATTCGCTCGTAAAATTCTAGTCCACCTCCACTTATGGTTGTGGAGAAATAAACCCTGCGCCCGATTGAGCAGAGGGGAAGCTTCCCGGGAAAGCAAAAGCTGCGCTTGGTTGGGCCAGGAGAGGCGAAACCTTTTTCTATTTGTTTCGTTTTCTAAGGTGTAGATATTAGCGGGGCTTGTAAACACCCCCAGCTTATAATAGTATATAAATACCTTGAAAACTGAGAACCTTCGGCGTAGTAACCGAAGTAAAAGACTAGGCAGAAAATCATAAACCTGCCTTGAGTTCGTGGGATGCTTGGTAATTTACTACCTAATGTCCCACGTGGGGCGTTAGCCCTCCTGAATAAGGAGATGCCTAATCGCCACATCCCACGAACTCAATGTGGGTTTTCCTTTTTCTGCCAACCAAAATTGTTTGGCAGCACAACCAGTTAAGCTCGCACCGGCTTTTCAACGGCTAGAGGGATCGACTTCTTAGAAAAACTGCCCAATAGAAATTTATAGGTGTGACTCATTAATATATGAGCGATCGGTTTGTTCTTTGTTTCCCGACGGACGATGGCATGATTGCATGCCAACATCCCAACGGGAACTGGATCGTATTTCCTGCGTACACGCGTCGGCGTGTCCGTAAGGAAGACGAAACCTCATCTCGCGATGAGGTTTCGGTAGCTAAGGCAGAGGAGTAATCTTCTGCCTCGCAAGGCCGCTTTCACTTGGGATGGGAGCGGCTTTTGTGTTCCTAAGATTAAAAACTTTTAGGAACACAAAAAACGCCCAATGAGCGCTTTAGTAGTTTTTCAACGGACTTTCATAGTATACCTTGATGTTTAAAAAGTCAATACTAACCGCTAAGTATATTAATTCTATCAAACTTATATCGGGGCTAGGGTGTGGATAACTGAAACGGGGTTTATTTTATAACTCCATACCGCAGGTGGAGGGTGTTTTTGGAGAGGTTTTTACCGGGGTTGATTATCTATGTCTTACTGCTTCTTTTAAGATGCGGTGGATAAATACGCCTTTGCGGAAAGTATACTTGGTGCGGTTGTCGGCAAATCGCGCAGCAAGTTTTCGTTTTAGGGTAGCGTATTCTCGGGCGGCTTTTTTGTGGGTGCGTAGATAATCACGAAAAAGTAGGTCATTCTGCCAGATTTTGCCGCCATATTTCATTAAATGCAGGTAATGAGTTCTTTTATGTTCCGGGCCGCGCACGAAGAAGAGTTTGGAGCGTGGACTATGGACATCTTTGCGCCATTCGTAGCCAAGTCGTTCCAGTGGCTTTGCTAGTTTTTTGGCCTCAGCCATGTTTTTGATACCGACGGCCATATCCAAAATCGGCCTGGCGGGAATCCCGGGCATGGCCGTGCGGCCGATGTGTTCAATAGCAATCACCGAGTTTTTGAGTCCGGAAAACAAACGCCTCTTTTCGCGCTTGAATGCTTTTGCCCATTTTGGGTTATGCGGAGCTAGTTTTACTACTCCACGTTTTAATCCGAGCATATATACGCCAACTTTTTGCCGTAGGTCAATTATTTATATCTTACCACCCCCGCTCATGAAAGGTCTATTACCGCCACTGCTTTGCTATAGCAAAGCAGTGGAAAGTGGATTGCATAATGGATAGTGTAGAGACAATCATAAATGTGTTGCGGCCCCGGACGCAGGTTACGTCAGCTTCAGAACATTCCAACATTCTATAGAATGTTGGAATGTTTCCTAATTCGCGCGAATGGGCGAATAGTTCCCACGACATTCTCACATTCTTGAGAATGTGAGAATGTCGTGGAGTGCGATTGGCTCCGCTTCGTCCAGAGCAGAACATTCTCCATGGGGCCGCTGGCTTTTTGCCGGGGTCAGTTATTTATATCTTATCACCTCTGTTTACAAAATGCCTCTTGTTTCTGCCCCTCTTCGTTCGTTTCTAGTGCTTTGCTATAGCAAAGCACTAGAAACAGGCAGAAATAATTGTGTCGCAAATGTGAATCGGCGCCGGACGCGAGCTTGGTAGCTCGGCCGGCGCCGTTGGTCTCGGATACTCCGCTTTAGTCAGCAGGGAGGGAGCTGGCTCGGCTCACCATCATCCCGAGGGAGCTGCTCGGCCGTCTCCTTGGAGACGAGGACGAGATTCCAGTTTCCTGACCGTCTGCGAGTGGTGCTTGGAGCTGAAGAACTCGTCCGGGACGGCGAGGAGGACGCACTTCACCTTGCCGCACCCGCTGTTGCTGCCCGAGAACTCGCCAGCCCAGGTTCCATCCTTCTGTTTGCGGAAGACGTAGCGGATGGTGTCCTGGTGGTGGGCGTAGCGCTTGGTGAAGCGGAACTCCGTCTCGCTCACCTGGACGTCGCTCAGGGTGGACTCGCCGAGATGGTCCTTCATGTTGCCGGCGAGAGCGTTGGCCTTGCCCTCCACCGGGCCGATGACTCCGTAGAACATAGAGTTGCGGAGGGTGGCGACGCTGGCCGCTAACCACGGGGTCGTAGTTGGGGCACCAAGCCACCAAGAATCGCGCTTCCGAAAGAACACGCCTATCACCAGATGTCTCATGGCAGTCTCCTTCCCGCTGATGTCGATTTCGAATCTGGCTGAATATTAGGACAAGGTATCTGTAGAGTCAATTTATAGTTGACCTTGTAATTTTTGGGCTTGGCGGACCGGTCTTGCTATACTTAGAGTCAGTTCCGTAAGCCACAATTTGTTAACGCTGTCTGGAGATAGAGGAGAGTTCCGATGAAAATCGCAGTTCCCACAGGCATCCGGCGATTAGTGGTCGTGTTGGTCACCGTGACCAAGTACGACCGGGAGGGCTACCCCATCCAATTTCGGAAAGGGGTTCTGCCCTGCAATAGCTTGGCGGCCATGTGGTCTCTGACCCAAGCCGCCTTCGCTTCGCCGGAGCTTGCCGGGCTCAACTGCCAGGTCATCGCCTTCGATGAGAAGGTGATGAAAGGGCTGGTGAATCCTCGGCAGGTCATGGCGGAGTACAATGCGCCCGATACCCGTGTCGTCGTTGGCTTGGTGGGAGTTCAGTCCAACATGTTCCCGCGAGCCCACGATTTGGCCCGAGAGTTTCGAGCGCTTGGCGCCTCCGTCGTCATGGGCGGCTTCCACGTGAGTGGAGCGATAACAATGCTCCACGACGGGGAGAATCCTAAAATTCCCTGCCCGCATGTGATGCCGCCGGAATGCGCGGAGCTCATGGCGGAGGGGATCACCATCTTCCACGGCGAAGCCGAAGGCAGTTGGCACCAGGTGCTCGCTGACATCGTGCACGGCGAAGCCAAACCGCTCTATCGCGGCGGACGCCCGCCACTCACGGATGCGCCGCTTCCGGAATACCCGCCGGGCTATTTCGACGGGTTCTTCCAGAGCTTTCACACCATGGACACGGGGCGCGGGTGTCCTTTCACCTGCAGCTTCTGCACTATCATCAACGTGCAGGGGCATGACCCGCGTTACCGGAGCGTGGAAGCCATCGTCGCCCGAGTGCGGCGGATGTGCGCGGAGGAGAAGAAGCCGTTCTTCTTCTTCACCGACGACAACTTCCCGAGGAATCCCTACTGGAAAGATATTCTCACGGGTCTCGCAAAACTCCGAGAACAAGATGGACTGGATTTCAACTTCATGATCGAAGCCGATCTCGCGTCCTGGAAGCTCAAGGAGTTTTTGCCGCTTCTCTCCCGCGCCGGCTGCACCCAGGTATTTATGGGTGTGGAGACGGTACGGCAAGAGTCGCTCAATGCTACCCGCAAACCCCAGAACCGGGTCGCAACCTACGCGGAGATGTGCGAGGCATACCATCGCCTCGGCATCGCCTGTCACGCCGGCTATATCATCGGTTTCCCCGAGGATACGCCGGAGTCCATTAAAGAAGATGTCGCTACGCTAAAGGACATCGGCTTTGACCAAGCGTCGTTCTTCATTCTCACGCCCATTCCCGGCTCCGAGGACCACACACGGTTCTTCGTGGCCGGAGTCAGGATGGATGAGGACCTGAACGATTACGATTCCTTCCAGCCGGTTATGGACCATCCGCGGATGTCGCGGCAAGAGTTGCAAGAGGCCTATAACCTGGCCTGGAGGGAATTCTTCACCGCCGAGCAGATGGTTGCGGCGCTCATGCGAGTGGGAGCTAAGGGATACTGGAGTTTGTTTCGCAACTTCCTCTGGTATCGCTGGTCGGCGCTCGCCGAGGACGTGCATCCCATGCTCGCCGGCTTCTACCGCTATCGGCATTTCCGCAGCCGCCGGCTGTCCGCTCCGCGCATTTCCTACGCGCGGCATCTGTGGACAGAGGTTGGTAGGCGCTGGCGCTACCTGCGCATGTCGGTCCGGGAGTACTACTTGTTCCAACAAGTGTACTTCGCGAGCCGCTACGTGACTGTCGTTCCAGTCGAAGGAACGAGCTGGGAAGAGCGTCTTCTCCATCACCGGGCGGCGGTTCATGCCTACGCCACGGAATGGGACAGCAGGATTCGGCGTTCCCGCTGGTTCGGCAAGACCTTCGGTCGAGCCGCGCACCGGGAATGGCTGAACGCCTTTTGGCGGCGCTACGCGGGATTGGAGTGGCGTCTGCTCATCCCGCACAAGTGGGGCTGGCACCTAAAGGCCCTGTTCTGCGTGGTGTCCGAATTCGTCTACGCTATTCGGTTCAACACCGCGCTAATGTTTCTGACCCTCCGCCGGAGTTTATAGAAGCTTTCGGTTGAAGAGGAGTGGCCTGCCCGGGCGACGCGTGCGTCACCCGGGCAGAATTGTTTTTATGGACACTTTTATG
>JBBUAX010000092.1:0-1307 GCA_038058515.1 Patescibacteria group bacterium | reverse complement strand
TATACGGCTCGCTCCGGTTGCCTTTGGCGTCCACCAGTATCAGCCGGTTCAATACGATTTGAGGACTAGCGACTTGTTGTGTTAAGCTGAAACTCCCGGTATACATGCCGGCGACACCTGCCTCAGTGAGATCCATTATCTCATGTGTAGCTTTATCAAGTTCGTTGCTAATTAATTGGACAACGTCGCCGTCGCCATCTTCAAATTCTACTGTCGCCTGGACTTCTTCGTTGAGATTAATTTTTTCAGGAAAATCAATATTCGTTATTTTCGGTATCGGAGAGGTCGGGATTGGAGGGGAAGTAACGCTGACATAAACAATATAACCGATCGCCGCCGCTAAAATTATGCCTACAACTATTAAGCCTTTTTTTAGCATTTTTTATTTAAAAAGCTCTAAGAATGGCGCAAGAACTGCCGCGAATGGACTTAAAATTGGAGCTTGAGTTCCTGACGGTATAAATTGCTGGCAGGCCGGATCCTGATAATTTTTTGTACAATAAGCCGTGCACTCTGCCGCACTTTGGCAACCTCCGGGACCGCCGCTTCCGCCAGCTGGCGGGCTCCCTCCGCCGGAAGAAGCGCTACATTTACCATTACTGCTGGCGTTAAAGATGGCTTGGATTTCGGACTCGCCCAGGGCCCTATTATATACGGAAGCGTCATCAATCATGCCGGAGAAAAGCTCGGTAATGCCAAACCGGTCATCCCACGCCCCGAGCGTAAACGGAGCTTCGCTGGTTGTGTTGGCGCCTGCGGCTTCGGCCGTGCCTTTCAATTGGCCGTTTAGATACAAACTCATCAAACCTGCGCTGTTTCTTGTTGCGGCAACGTGATACCAAATTCCTGAATTTATTGGCGTAGAAACGCTGCCTCTGGATTTACCGGCATTACCGACGGTTTCACCGACAAAAAATTCTAATATGCTCTTATCTTTTCCAACAACCAGCCAATAACCTGCGCCGTCCCCGCTTACCGGATAATTTGATTTTCTGATGATGTTTCCTTTGGATGATCCGCTGCCATCCCAGTTGAACCATGCTTCCAGTGAAAACGATTCAGTTCCGAAATTCAAATACGCCGGGTTTTCCACATCTACGTACCCGCTCAATCCGTCAAATTTTAACGCGTTCCCGACTTTTCCGGAAGCAAGAGTGACGCTGCCGCCGCCCGATAAAGTCTCATCGTCCGACAAAAAAACTAAACCTGAAGGAGTCGGAGCGCAGCTTTGGGTTGGAGGTGGAGTCGGAAGACTGCCACCGCCACCCGGGGCCCCACCGCACTCATCCGGATGAGCTAAACAGTAA
>JBBUAX010000091.1:0-5569 GCA_038058515.1 Patescibacteria group bacterium | reverse complement strand
AGTGGTGCGAATGTAGAACTGCGGTTTGTAGCCCTTAAAGAACGGTGTATGCCGGCCGCCTTCCTCTTTGGACAGCACATAAACCTCGCAGTCAAAATCGGTATGCGGGGTGACACTGCCGGGTTTAGCCACAACCTGGCCGCGCTCCACATCCTCTTTCTTCAAGCCGCGGAGTAAGATACCAATGTTGTCGCCGGCCAAACCTTCGTCCAAAATCTTGTTGAACATTTCAATGCCGGTAACCACCGTCTTTTGGGTGGGCTTTAAGCCGATAATCTCTACTTCCTCATTGACTTTGACCCTGCCGCGCTCGGCCCGGCCGGTAACCACCGTGCCCCGGCCTTCAATGGAGAAAATGTCCTCAACCGGCATCAGGAACGGCTTGTCCAGGTCACGAACCGGCTCGGGAATGTAATCGTCCAGGGCCTTGATTAGGTCCAAAACGCATTTGGCATCGGCATCGTCCGGCGAAGCGGCGTTCAGTGCCTTCAAGGCCGAACCGCGGATGACCGGCACCTGGTCACCGGGGAATTCATACTTTTTGAGCAATTCGCGCACTTCGGATTCCACCAGGTCAATAAGTTCCGGATCATCCACCTGGTCGCACTTGTTCAAAAACACGATTATCGCCGGCACGCCCACCTGCCGAGCCAAAAGCACGTGCTCGCGGGTTTGCGGCATGGGACCGTCGGTCGCGGCCACCACCAGTATAGCGCCGTCCATCTGCGCCGCGCCGGTAATCATGTTCTTGATATAGTCGGCATGTCCCGGAGCGTCGATATGCGCGTAGTGGCGCTTCTCCGATTCATATTCGGAGTGGTGCAAAGCGATGGTGATACCGCGGGCCTTTTCTTCCGGAGCATTATCGATCTGATCTACGCCCTCGGCTTTTTTGGCCAAACCTTTTTTAAATAGAATATGGGTAATCGCCGCGGTCAAAGTGGTTTTGCCGTGGTCCACGTGACCGATGGTGCCCACGTTCACATGGGGCTTGGTTCTAGCAAACTTTTCTTTTTCTGCCATACGTTTTTGGTTATCTTCGCGTATTTTCGCATATTGTTCGCACCGTTTCGCTTCTATGCTATCCAACAAGAGTAGAAGCGAAATCTTGCGAAACTAGGCGCGAAAGGTTGCGAATAAGTTACTTACTTCGTTTCGACTTTTTGTTTTTTTATGCCTTGTTTGGAAGCAGGGATAATTGTAGCCGATAGTACATAAAAGTCAACCCGGCCTGTTTATTTCTTCTTGCCCCCGGCCTCGGGGCGTCGGAGCTACTTCTTCTTGCCTTCTACGATCATTGTTTCTATGTTCTTAGGCACTGCCTCGTGATGGCCAAACTCCATAGTAAAACTGCCGCGGCCCTGGGTCATGCTCCGCAAACTGGTGGCATAACCGAACACCTCCGCGAGCGGCACCTTGGCGTCGATAACCTTGATGTTGCCGCGGTCATTGATGGCTTCTATTTTCCCCCGCCGGGAATTCAAATCGCCGGTAACCTCGCCCAAGAACTCCTGGGGCATGATCATCTGAATTTTCATGATGGGTTCGAGCAAAACCGCTTTGGCCCGCCGCGCCGCTTCCTGAAAAGCGATGGAGCCGGCGATCTTGAACGCCGCCTCGGAAGAATCCACCTCGTGATAAGAACCGTCGTACAGGGTCGTCTCGATATCGATCATCGGATAACCGGCGACCACGCCCTTATCCATAGCTTCTTTAACTCCCTTTTCCGTGGCTGGGATGTACTCCTGCGGGACTACTCCGCCCTTAATCCCGTTAACAAACACAAACCCGCTGCCGCGCGGTAAGGACTTGACCCTTAGTCGCACGTGTCCATATTGGCCGCGGCCGCCGGATTGGCGGATATATTTGCCCTCGGCTTCCGCCTCGCCGGTAATGGTTTCCTTATAAGCCACCTGCGGCCGGCCGACATTAGCTTCCACGCCGAACTCCCGCTTCATCCGGTCAACGATAATGTCCAAGTGCAACTCGCCCATGCCCTGGATGATGGTCTCGCCGGTTTCCGGATCGCCGCTCACCCGGAAAGTCGGGTCTTCTTCCGCCAGGCGGTGCAAGGCCACGCCCATTTTTTCCTGGTCGGCTTTGGTCTTGGGCTCAATACGGATGCCGATAACCGGCTCGGGAAAGACGATTCTCTCAAGAATTATAGGACTATCCGGACTGCACAGGGTGTCGCCGGTGGTCGTGTTTTTAAGGCCGACGATGGCCGCAATTTCACCCGCATACACCTCCTCCACTTCCTCGCGCTGGTTGGCGTGCATGCGCACGACTCGCCCGATGCGCTCTTGTTCGTCCTTGGTCGCGTTCATTATATAGGAACCGCGCTTAAGCACTCCGGCGTAGTTGCGGAAGTAGGTTAAGGTGCCGACATACGGGTCGGTGGCAATTTTAAAGGCCAGAGCGGTGAACGGTTCTTCGTCCGCCGCGCGCCGGGAAATCTTTTCGTCGGTTTTGGGATCCACGCCCTGGACCGGCGGCAAGTCCAGCGGCGAAGGCAGAAGGTCAACCACCACGTCCAAAACGAACTGCACGCCCTTATTCTTAAGCGCCGAACCGCACATAACCGGCACCAGCTTATTGGCGATGGTCGCTTGGCGCAAAACCCGCCGCAGGTCTTCAATGCCGATCTCCTGGTTCTCCAGATATTTGTGCAGAAGCTCGTCGTCGTTGTCGGCTATCTTCTCCACCAAGTGATGGCGGGCTTGCTTAACCTGGGCTTGCATGTTTTCCGGAACCGGGATCTCCACCATGTGCTCGCCGTGCTCGCCCTGAAATTCATAGGCCTTCTCTTCCAAAAGATTAATTACTCCGCGGAAATTGGATTCAATGCCGATGGGTAGCTGTATCGGAATCGCCCGCGGCGTCAGGCGCTCGTGAATAGACGCCAAACTTTTTTCAAAACTTGCGCCCATGCGGTCCAACTTGTTTATGAAACAAACTCGCGGCACATTGTATTCGTCGGCGTAATGCCAATTGGTCTCGGATTGCGGCTCTACTCCGGCCACGCCGTCAAAAACCACCACCGCGCCGTCCAAAACCCGCAAAGAGCGTTTAACCTCCACCGTAAAGTCAATGTGGCCCGGCGTATCAATAAGATTGATTCGATGCTCAAAATTCTTATCGCCCTGGCGATAGGTCGGTATCCAAAACGCCGTGGTCGCCGCGGAAGTGATGGTTATCCCCCGCTCCCGCTCCTGCTCCATCCAGTCCATCACCGTCGTGCCTTCATGCACTTCGCCGATCTTATGGGATACGCCGGTGTAGAAAAGTACCCGCTCGGACACGGTGGTTTTCCCCGCATCAATGTGGGCGATGATGCCAATGTTTCTTACCTTTTCAATGGGGTATTGTCTCATGCTCGTTTTACTCGCAACGCGACGCTAATCTACGAATAAATCCTCAATCCATTCGCCATATTCGCACGGTATTCGCATTATTCGCATCGCGTTACCCTGCAAAGTGGGCAAAAGCCCGGTTGGCCTCAGCCATCTTGTGCGTATCCAGCTTTTTCTTGATAGCCGCGCCTTCGTTTTTGGACGCGGCCAGAAGCTCGTCGCCCAGTTTTATGGCCATCGGCTTGCCCTTGCGCGAACGGGCTGCAGTAATTATCCAGCGCGCGGCCAAAATAAACCGCCGCTCCGGCCGCACCTCCCGCGGCACCTGATAGTTGGCGCCGCCAACCCGCCGGGAAGCGACCTCCAGCATGGGCGAGGCGTTCTGAATGGCTTTCTCAAAAATCGCAACCGGGTCCTGCTTGGATTCTTTTTTTACGTGTTCCAGCGCATCGTAAACCACTTTCTCCGCAATCGATTTCTTGCCGTCATGCATCACATAATTTATAAACCGCCCTAAATCAATCCGCCTATGCTGCGGATCCGGCTGATGATATTTTTTATAAACTCTCTTTTTACGCATAAAACTATGATACCAATATACTAATTTCTACTAATGATACTAATGGATACTAATTGATTAACTTGATTTGCATTATTCGTATCATTCGCACGCATTCGCAGATTAGTATCACGCTTGTTTTGGTCTTTTAGCGCCATATTTGGAACGCTGTTGTCTGCGACCTTCTACCCCGGTCATATCCAGCACGCCGCGGACGATATGGTAACGCACACCCGGCAGGTCCTTGACTCTGCCGCCGCGCACCATAACTATGGAGTGCTCCTGCAAAGCATGGCCTTCGCCCGGAATGTAGGCGGTGATTTCCATGCCGTTCGTAAGACGGACTCTTGCAACTTTGCGCAGGGCGGAGTTCGGTTTTTTGGGAGTCTGGGTGAAAACCTTGAGGCACACGCCGCGCTTAAAGGGCGAGTTGGAGTCCTTGGGCCGGTTCTTCAGGGTATTAAAATAGAAAGACAAAGCCGGCGCCTTGGTCTTGGCTCGGACTGTCTTCCGTCCATGTTTCATTAGTTGTCGGATGGTTGGCATGCCAATTTTGCCTGCGAGGACAAGTAGTTTATATTACGCAACTCGAGAGCCGGAACTCTCTAAAAAACTCCTCCAAGCGGAGGCGCCCAGATTCTAAAACGAAAATCCTTATGGTGTCAAATGAAGCTCTGCAGTTTTACCGCCGCAATACTATCTTTTTTCGAGCTTACGCAGAGCGGAATCCCGGCCGCAATGCTCCGTATTGCCTCCACGCTCCATCCTATCCTCACGGTCTGAGCATTGCGCATCGGGACAAAACCTGGGTTGAATCATAGCTGCCGCCACCTAGCCCCCTAAAAACCTATTCATTATCTGCAGCACTCCGCTACCGGATACCCAATAGAACACATTTAAAGATACAAGGGGGATAATCCACGCAAACAGATATAGGAATAAAAATATGAAAAGTATCCCGCTCATGCCGATGCGCTCTACCATCATGGCATAGCGCGGCGGCAGGATCAGGGTCAGGATCTTGGAACCGTCCAAGGGCGGTATGGGTATAAGATTAAAAACCGCGAGGTTCACGTTCATCAGCGCGATAAAACCGAAGAGCACTACAAGATAGGGACTAAATGCGCCCGCGCCCAAACGCGCCAAAAGTCCGAAAACAAGAAATAATATCAAATTAGCTACTGGGCCGATGAGTGCCACCTTGAGCGGGCCGTATTTCCGGTCGCGCAGATTGTAGGGATTATATGGCACCGGTTTGGCCCAGCCCAGAAGTATCTGGGAGCCGGAGAAATATAAAAGCAGGGGCAAAAGCACCGAGCCGAATAGATCTATGTGCTTTATGGGATTAAAAGTTAGCCGGCCGGCATCGCGCGCGGTGGGGTCGCCAAGCTTTTCCGCCATAAAGCCGTGAGCTACCTCGTGAACCATCACCGAAAAAACCAAGACGATGAGTTCAAAAATAAAAAAGGACAGGTCCATTAACTACATATTATATATGAATGCCGGATATTGGCCAAAATTCAGAAATTGATTAAGATATAAGCAACGATTGCTCCCGTAGTGAAATGCCTGCCCGCCGCTATCATGTCCCGGTAGCTCAACGGATAGAGCGCTTGGCTTCGAACCAAGAGGTTAGGGGTTCAAATCCTCTCCGGGA
>JBBUAX010000090.1:0-1122 GCA_038058515.1 Patescibacteria group bacterium | reverse complement strand
ATCCAAGCGCGCGCGCTCCACGTTCAAAATCTTGCCCTTGAGCGGGAGGATGGCCTGGGTGCGCCGATCCCGGCCGGACTTGGCCGAGCCCCCCGCGGAATCGCCCTCCACTATGAAAAGCTCCGATTCTTCCGCACTCTTGGAACTGCAATCCGCAAGCTTGCCGGGCAGAGTCAGGCCCTCCAATGCCCCCTTGCGCAAGACCGTATCTTTGGCCGCCTTGGCCGCCAAGCGCGCCTTGGCCGCAAGCAGCACCTTTTCCACTACTCTCCGCGCTTCCTGCGGCCGCTTCTCCAAAAACTCCTTAAGAGCTTCGTTAATTACCGTCTCCACCGCAGTTCGCGCCGGAGGATTGCCCAGGCGGGCTTTGGTTTGACCCTCAAATTGGGGTTCACGGAGCTTGACCGATATCACCGCCACCAAGCCCTCCCGGGTATCATCGCTGGTCAGGTTCTCGTCTTTTTCCTTAAGATACCCCTCGGCCCGGGCATAGTTGTTAAGCGAACGGGTTAAAGCCGAACGGAAACCGGTAATGTGCATTCCCCCGTCCGGCGTATAGATGTTATTGGCGAAAGACAGCTCCCGGGTCTCAATGTCGTCCACATACAAAAAGGCCGATTCCACTTGTATATTCTCATATTCTCTGACCGTATAAAAAATTTCGTCTTGCAGCGGCTTTTCGTCCTCGGCCAGATATTTCACAAAGGACTGGATACCGCCCTCAAAATAAAAACTGTAAAATTTCGGCGGACTGTCCCGCTTATCCAGAATATTCAGGCGCACCCCCTTGGTCAGATAGGCCTGTTGGCGCAGATGCTCCAAAATGGTTTTTTCGTTGTACTCTATTTGGGAAAATATTTCCGGGTCAGGCGAAAAAATGACCTTGGTCCCGGTAGTTTTAGACGTGCCAATCTTTTTGACCTTGGCTTTAGGCTTGCCGCGCTCGTATTCCTGAACAAAGAGTCCGCCGTCCCGGGAAACCTCCACCCGCAACAATTTGGACAAAGCATTTACCACGCTGACGCCCACGCCGTGCAGACCGCCGGAAACTTTGTAGGACTCGCCGCCGAATTTGCCGCCGGCATGGAGTGTAGTCATCACCGTCTCCAGCGCGGATTTTTT
>JBBUAX010000089.1:1706-10911 GCA_038058515.1 Patescibacteria group bacterium | reverse complement strand
CGTAGGGACTTGGCTATATCTTCGCTTTCTATAACCAGTGCGAATCTCTTTTGAAAAGAGAATAGGGCAATTTTATTGCCGGCAACAATGCTGTCCGTAAAAAATTTGTTGGCCGCGGTGGTAAAACGCACTTCATAACCAGGCAAGTTTTTAACGCCTTTAATATATGAGTGGTTGCGATCAGCGGTATAAATTATTTCCCTGCCCTTAATACCCCTCTTTTTGAAGGCATCAGTAAATAATTTATAGGCGATCTGAAATTCCGGCGGCACGCTTTCAATTGAGAAAAAACTCAAAATCTCTTTGGCCGATGAACCGGTTATTTCACGATAGGCCTGGATAATTCCTTCGGTACTCTCAAAAAGCTGAATCGCTGGTTTAGCGGTTTGGGTTTTGTATAAAGCCGCAAGTTGTGGCAGCGCCTGAAGCAGGGTCTCGGCACGGCGCTCCAGGTCTTCTTTTAATCTTTCCGGCGGCAGAGCCAAAAAAAGCTTTTTCTTCTCCTGCGGCACGCGGGCAACAAAACCGTGTTTCATAAGTTCATCCAGGATTAGATAGACCGTCGGCCGCTTCAGCCCCGTTCGGCGAGCTATGGCCAGCACTGGAGACGGCCCAAGCTGTAAAAGGGCTAAATATGTCGTCGCCTCGCTGGGCTTAAGACCCAGACCCTCTAAAACCCCGTTTAATTCCATGGTTAGATTTTATTCGCCCTAGCTAAAAATGTCAAGCATTCTGACAAATAGTAAAATATACCGATTTATGCTTTGTTTTACTATGTTTTTAGATGATGTGGTGGTTATTGTTTTTGACCAATCTCTGAAAATGTTGCATAATATACGCGCACACTGAGAAGGAGGTGCATTGTGAGAAGAACGTTTACCGCACTGGTGGTTGCGCTGTGCCTGCCGGCGGTCGCCGCCGGGCAGGTGTTGACCACCGCCGAGACGCTGGGGCGGGGCACGCAGGCGATTCTCGTGTCCGAGAACCGGCTGTTCATCGCTGGCGATGAGCTTAACATCGCTTACGCGAACTACGTCCGGGGAATCACCAACCGATTTGACCTGTACGTGTCAATCGGCGAGACCCACTTCTCGGGCGAGGGCCAGGTCTGGCTCGGCGCGGGCGGAAATCTCGGCCTGGTGCGCGCGGGGCGGTTGAACGTCTCGGTGTTCAATATCGTCTCCGTGCCGCTCCACCGCCGCGACGAAGCTTGCACCGTGCTTCTGAATTCGGCCATCGTGGCCAGCTGGAAAGTGAGCGATGGCTTGACGCTCTATTCCGGCTTGAATTCGCTCTGGCCGATCGGAGTGCGGGAGCGCGGGTTTTTCACCCCGACCGAGAAGTTGGTGAATATCCCCGCCGGTGCCGCAATTTTCTTGGGCAAGTGGGCCATCTTTGCCGAGGGCGACTTCGGCAAGCTGAAGGCGGTGGGAATGGGGCTAGGCCGCACGTTCTAGCCGCCGTTTACTAACCGGCCAGGTTCTAAAGAAGAACCTGGCCGTTGTCTTGACAAGGCATTATGCGGTTGTAATATGAATATGTACCTACGGTCCGCTTTCAAAGCGGGCTTTTTTAAAGGGCTTTGTGCGAAAATCAGAGTCGGAGACGAATGATTTTCGCAGACAAAACCTTTGCCCCGTTAGATAATTAGCATACAGATAGAGTAATATATCCAAGTAGTAAAATGATTAACAGTATCCAGTCACAAGCCAGCCAGTTGGGTTTTTATCTAACGGGGTGCTCAATTTTATGGATAAATTTTTATCGCTACGCTCAAAAACTTATATAAAATTGGCATGTTGAACTTAAAAGATCTATCTAAAGCCATAAAACAGGTTGCGGAGGAGAAAGGTCTCACCCCGGAGAAGGTGATGGAGGCGATAGAGTCGGCCATCGCCGCGGCGTATAAGCGGGAATACGGTCAGCGCAGCGAGATTGTGCGTGCGAAAATCGACGGCAAGACCGGCGAGCTTAAATTCTGGCAAGTGAAAACCGTGGCGGACGAAACTACGGTGCGATTCCAGGAAGAGCAGGAGGAAGAGGAAAGTGGAAAGGGAAAAGAGGAAAGAGAAAAGGGGAAAGAGACGGTTGGAGAAGAAGAGGCTAAGTTGCCCCGCTTCAATCCCGACCGGCACATTACCTTGGAAGAGGCGCGCAAAATAAAAAAGGACGCCGAGCTCGGCGCGGAGATAGCTTTTCCGCTGCCGACCCATGAGGAATTCGGTCGGATTGCCGCCCAGGCGGCGAAGCAGGCCATTTTCCAGCGCTTGCGCGAATCGGAACGTGATTCCATCCTTGCAGAATGGCGCAATAAAGAGGGCGGGGTTGTTTCCGGGGTTGTCCAGCGCTTTGAGCGCGGCCATGTGTATGTGGACTTGGGCCGGGCGGTCGGGGTGATGTTTGCGAACGAGTCCATCCCCGGCGAGCATTACCGCGCCGGTGAGCGTCTGCGCTTTCTGGTCTTGGCGGTCCAGGAAGATACCCGCCTACCGGGCATAATTCTTTCGCGCTCCCATCCGCAATTCGTGAGCAAGCTTTTTGAAATGGAAGTGCCGGAGGTTGCTGACGGGACGGTGGAAATCAAGGCCATTACCCGCGAGCCGGGTAGCCGCACCAAGGTGGCGGTGGCTTCTAACATAGAGAGCGTGGATCCGGTTGGCGCATTGGTCGGCCAGCGCGGCACCCGGGTGATGGCGGTGAATAACGAGCTGGGCCAGGAAAAAATAGACATTATTGAATGGTCGGATAATCCGGAAAAATTTATTGCCAGCGCCCTATCCCCGGCCAAAGTTAAAACCGTTGAGGTTTCCGAACGCCGGGAGGCGCGGGTATATGTGCAGGAAGACCAATTATCTCTGGCCATCGGTCGCGGCGGCCAGAACGTGCGCCTGGCAGCGAAGCTCACCGGCTGGAAGATAGACGTGCGTTCCCAGGCCCGTCCGCAGGAAGTTCAGGAGGGCGGTATTTCCAGCGCGCCGGTGGACGCGGACTTCGGCGAAGGCGAAGTAGCTGCGGCGGCAAACAACTCCAGCGAGGACTGAAAATGAATAACGCGATACCAAAATATAAAAAATAAATGACCACAATTTTTTATCTGGGCGCGGCGGTTGTGTCTATTCTATTCAGCTTGGGGCTTATATCCGTCCTTAAAAAACATCCCGCGGGCAGCAAGGAAATGCTGGCCATCCGCGACGCGGTCAAAGAGGGCTCCAAGAGTTATCTACGTCGTCAAAACATCACCGTTGCCGCAGTGGCAATCGTAATAGCTTTGCTCCTGGCATTGTTTATGAACTGGCGCGTGGCCTTGGGCTTCCTTATTGGCGCGGTGGCCTCCGCCTCCGCCGGCTATCTGGGGATGATGACCGCGGTGGACACTAATTCCCGCACTACCGAAGCGGCGCGTTCCGGCTTGGCCCGCGCTTTCCGGGTGGCTTTCCTCGGCGGTTCGGTCACCGGCTTCTTGGTGGTTGGCCTGGGACTCCTGGTGACTGGCGGATTTTTTGCTTATTTCCATGACGTCGAAGCCCTGACTGGTTTGGCCTTCGGCAGTTCGCTTATCTCCGTTTTTGCCCGCTTGGGCGGCGGCATTTTTACCAAGGCCGCGGACGTGGGTACGGACATGGTCGGCAAAATTGAAGCCGGCATTCCCGAGGACGACCCGCGGAACCCCGGGGTGATTGCGGACAACGTCGGTGACAACGTCGGCGACTGTGCGGGCATGGCCGCGGACTTATTTGAAACCTATGCAGTGACTTTGACCGCGGCAGTGCTTTTGGGCGGGGGACTGGCGCTCGCCCCGGGCCAGCTGGTCTTCCCGTTCGTCCTGGGCGGCTTGGCCATAATCGCTTCCATTGTCGGGACATTTTTCGTGCGTCTTGGTTCTTCACAAAACATCATGGGCGCGCTTTATAAAGGACTGGCGGCGGCCATCGTACTTTCCGCCGTTCTTTTCTACTGGGCGGCCGGCAAATATTTTCCGGAAAACCCCCAGTCCATTTTCTTGGCCAGCTTGATTGGCTTAACCGTCACTATTCTTATGGTGGTGGTTACCGATTATTACACCGCCAAAAAATACCGCCCGGTTAAAAGCATCGCCGAAGCGTCCAAGGCCGGACACGGCACCAATATAATTTTGGGCCTGTCTGTGGGCATGGAGGCGACCTTTCTGCCGATTTTAGTCATTGTCGCCGGCATTCTCGGCGCTCATTATTTCGCCGGTGTTTATGGCATAGCCATTGCCGCGACGGCCATGCTTTCGGTTGCCGGTATAATCGTGGCCATTGACTCCTTCGGGCCGATTACCGATAACGCCGGAGGCATTGCGGAGATGACCAATGCTCCGGACGACGTGCGCGAAGTAACCGATGCCCTGGACGCGGTCGGCAATACCACCAAGGCGGTGACCAAGGGTTACGCCATCGCTTCGGCGGGCTTGGCGGCCCTGGTGCTTTTCGCAAGCTACAGCGAGAAGTTGGTGAAGCTCGGCAAAGAAGCGCTTTTCCGGCTGGACGACCCCCTGGTTTTGGCCGGGCTTTTCCTGGGCGCGGCGGTACCCTATCTTTTCAGTTCCATGGCCATGAAAGCGGTTGGCCGCGCGGCCACGGTGCTGGTTCATGAAATCCGCCGCCAGTTCCGGGAAATTCCCGGCATTATGGAAAAGAAAAATAAGCCGGAATATGGCAAAGCAGTGGACATCGTAACCAAGGCGGCTTTGCGGGAAATGGTCTTGCCGGCCTTGCTCGCGGTTTTCTCGGTGGTTGTGGTCGGCTTCATTCTTGGGTCCAAGGCGGTCGGTGGGTTCTTGATAGGCACCATTATCTCCGGCCTCTTCCTGGCCATCTCTATGACCTCCGGCGGCGCGGCTTGGGACAACGCCAAAAAATTCATTGAAGCCGGCAACTTCGGCGGCAAGGGTTCAGATGTGCACAAAGCGGCGGTAACCGGCGACACCGTCGGCGATCCGTATAAAGACACCGCCGGACCCGCCATCAACCCGCTCATAAAAGTCATAAATATAGTGGCCTTGCTTTTGGTCCAGTTCTTTAAGTAGTAATATAAAGATATGAATCTGGTGCCGACAGTAATAGAAAAATCTCAATACGGCGAGCGCGCTTACGACATCTATTCCCGCCTGCTTAAGGAGCGGATAATTTTCCTGGGCGGGCCGGTTAATGACATGGTGGCCAACGCGATTATCGCCCAGCTTTTGTTTCTGGAGCACGAAGACACCAAAAAAGAAATCAAGCTCTACGTCAACACTCCGGGCGGGGTGGTCACTGCGGGCATGGCCATTTACGACACCATGCAGTACGTGAAGCCAGACGTGTCCACTATCTGTGTGGGCATGGCTGCATCCATGGGTGCGGTGCTCCTCGCCGCCGGCAAAAAAGGCAAGCGTTTTGCTCTGCCCAACTCGCAAATTTTACTTCACCAGGTGATGGGTGGCGCGGAAGGCCAGGCCACGGAAATTGAAATAACCGCCCGGCAGATTTTGAAAATCAAGGACAAAATCAACCAGATTATCGCCAAACACACCGGCCAGGGCATCCAAAAAGTGGAAAAAGACACCGACCGCGACTTCTATATGACCCCGCAGGAGGCCAAGGAGTACGGGATAATTGATGAGATAATAAAGAGTAGATAATAACTGGTAAGTAGTAGGTAGTAAGTGGTAAGTAGATGGTTAGCAGAAACACGAAGAGCCGGTCCACGATGGGCCGGCTCCTGGTTTCTCGGTGGCATGGGTGGTTCACCGGTTGGTCTCCCACTCCGTGCCGCACTTGGTGCAGCGGATAAGTTGGTTAGACAGATCTGCTGGGTCTGTCTCCTGGAACACCCCCGTGTTCCGCATACACCTGGCGCAGCAGTAGTGGTTGCGCTTGATGAGCTTGCCGCCCAAGCTACGGATCTCTAAAACCTTCATGGGCTGGAACGCCACAACGAAGTGGCTGCTGCTCGGCATGCGGACGTCCACCTGTCCGCCGGGAAAGAAGCCCGCCGTGCCACCCAGGATACGTAACTCCTTCACACGGATGCCGTGTACTCTTCGGTCTGTCACGGCGTAAGCCAGATCGTGATGCTTCCGCATCCAACCTGGGACACGCCATCCCGGAACAACTCGTAGAATGACGCCGCCCCTCGTGCTCATTTAAACACCTCCATCCTCCAACTAGATTTCTTGGTCAGTCGGAGCAGGGGAGATGAACCTCCGACGATGGTCGTAAATCTCTCACCGTCTAGTCCCATCTCCACGTAGTAGCCCGAGACCCCAACCTGCTTGCCAAAGCGGACAAACGTCGCACCCCAGGAAGCCAACATCTCCATTTCCGCTGGATTGAGGTGGACCTTGTCGTCTCTTTCACCGCGGAGGAATCTCGCCGCTGCTACGAAGGCAGCGCGCTCCTCTTGAGTTGGAACCCGCTGCATTGCTTTCATGTCAATCACCTCCTGCGAGGTTTATAACAGAGCCGATGCGGGGCTGTCAAAGATAAATTTTAATGCTAAAATGCATTCGTAATGCCCAAAACCGACCCGAAGAAAATTGAGCATCTCTTAACCCGCAACGTGGAGCAGGTGGTAGACAAACAGCATCTTGCCGCCGCTCTTAAAAGCAATAAAAAACTGCGGGTGAAATTAGGAATTGATCCGACCGGCGAGAAGATGCATATCGGCCGGGCGGTGGTTCTATGGAAACTGCGCGAATTCCAAGATCTGGGGCACAAGATCGTTTTGATAATCGGCGACTTTACGGCGCAGATAGGCGACCCCTCCGATAAATTGAGCAAGCGCCCGATGTTAAGCCGGGAGCAGGTGGAGAAGAATATGCGCGACTACTTGTCCCAGATAGGCAAAATTCTCGACCTGCGCAAAACCGAAACGTGCTACAACAGCAAATGGCTGGATAAATTGAACTTCCGGGAGACCGCGGAGCTTGCGGAGTCATTCAGCGTTCAGCAGATGCTTCACCGGCGCAACTTCCAGGAGCGCTGGAAAGAGGGTCAGGACATAAGTTTGCGCGAGTTTTTATACCCGATAATCCAGGGCTATGACTCGGTGGCCATAAAGGCGGACGTGGAGCTCGGCGGCACAGATCAGTTGTTCAACTTAATGGCCGGCCGCGAGGTTCAAAAGCATTACGGCCAGAAACCCCAGGACATTATGACCGTGGGTATGCTTTCGGGCACGGATGGGCGGAAAATGTCCACTTCTTGGGGCAACGTGATAAACATCGCCGACCCGGCGGATGAGCAGTTCGGCAAGGTGATGGCCATGCGGGACGAGATGATTCCGGAGTACTTCCGCGCCTGCACTTGTCTATCGGAGAAAGAAATTGCCGCGCAGGAGAAAGAACTAAAACGCGGCGCAAATCCGCGGGACGTCAAAATGATTTTGGCCAAAGAAATCGTGGCGCTTTATCACGGCAGGGCGGCAGCGGACAAAGCCGCGGAGAAGTGGGTTAAAGTGTTTTCTAAAAAAGATGTCTCCGGCGCGGACATTCCGGAGTTAAGGCTATCCGCCAAAGGCGGATCCGCCTCCGGCGGAAAAAAACTGACAGCTGTTGATTTAGTTTTGAAATCGGGCGTGGCTAAAAGTAAAAGCGAGGCCTGGCGGCTGGTCGCGCAGGGCGGGCTGAAAGTGGGAGAGGAAACCATGCAAAACCCCAAAAAGGAGCTGAATTTAAGGGCCGGAACAGTAATCCGGGTAGGAAAGAAAAGGTTCTTCTTTGTAGTATAGCCCTACCCATTGACTGCTCTATACACCCATGCTAGTATAACAAAAATGTTATACAGCGTATTAGGACATGGATATCGAAATATGGGTCAAAAAAGGTGGACGTTGCTACTATGAGGACGAGCTGGCCAAGCTAAAAAATAAAGATGAGCATAGCGCCAGAGCCTTAATTGAAAGAATTAAATCGGAGCAGAAATACACTCGTGAGGAACTATATAAAACGCAAAAGTTGAAAAAACTGAGAGGCAAAAACCCCAACAACATACACGAATTAAGGTATAATTTACGGAAAAAAATTGCTAGAATCTTCATAGTTTTTTGGGAAGGAAAGGGATGGATGATCAGACTATTTATTAAAAAATCAGAAGAAACACCCCCGAGCGAAATAAGCTTAGCACATCAAAGGGCGAGAGATTTTTTTAACGAAAAGAATTTATGAGGATAGAAGAGTTAGAAAAAAAACTTTTTGGGAATAAGCCTCACAAAATAGACGAAATAGACTTAGCTCTTATAGTGGGTCAAAAGGCTTTAGAGGCAAGAACCATAGCTGGACTTACCCAGGCCGAGCTTGCTCGAAGATTAAAAACCAAGCAGCCAAGCATTGCTAGACTTGAAGGTGGGAATACCGTTCCGAGCTTGAGTTCCCTGCTCAAAATTTCTGAAGCCTTAGGGACGGAATTAATTCCTCCGAATTTTAAGTCCGTTATAGAAAGGGAGAACGCCCCTATGGATAGCATCTCTTATACCAATACCACGGTCTATAGTCTTCATAATAGAATAGAAAGCTACCACACAATTAACCCAACCACTAATGATTTTCTGTCCAATCCTCTAGCAAATCAAGTCCAACAACCGGAGTTAAAAGTTTCGGCTGTAGATACCGTAACTGTATAAAATGATTAAAAAAAGCACCAAAGTTGAGTCAGTTTGGGCGGTAATCTGTTCGACTTCTATTACTGATCAAGATACTAATTCGGTTTCTCTTATTAATGTTCTGGAAAGAATCTTGGTTAATGAAAGCGTTTTCAAAGACAAGCCCGTAACAATATCTTTTCCTGTAGAGATCGTAAGTCTTTGGAGGAGGTTGGATGATCCGTCTTCTGGATCTATAGAGATCGCGGCCAGATACGAGATCATAGACCCGAAGGAAAGAGTAATTAACACCCAAAACTTCACTCTTAAATTTGAAAGCAACAAAGAAAGGTTGAGGCATAGATTAATTTTTGGAGGATTAAAACTATCAGAACCCGGCTTATACTATTTTAAAATTAGTATAGACAGGGGAGACGTAGAGGTTAAGATACCTCTCCGCATTACATCCACCAAAGGAGTGCCTCAGGACAATAAACCAAATCCTTCTGCTGGTGGGGGAAGGGAAATCTCCTAAAGGCAAGTTTGTGATACTCTCCGATTTACTGCGCTACCCCGCCCAGATTCATTTCGTGGTGCTATAATAACCTCATGCCCCTATATC
>JBBUAX010000089.1:0-1696 GCA_038058515.1 Patescibacteria group bacterium | reverse complement strand
CCGACCCGAGCGTGTGAGGGTGCTATAATAACCCTATGCCTCTATATTTAATAATAATCTTGGTCCTGACGGTCGTCGGAATTATAAACACTTTGTACTTGAGTTATCACAGCATCACCGGTACGCCGGTAAAATGTCTGTTCTTTCCGGAGGAGTGGTGCCGGACGGTGCAACAAAGCAGTTTCAGCCGGACGCTGGGCATCCCCAATTCTTTCGCCGGATTGGGTATTTATGCCCTGCTTTTAATTCTCACTGTTCTTTTTATCCAAGGCCAAATTGCTTTTACCTATGTCCAGTATCTCGTCTACCTCGGTTTCGCCTTCTCCGTATATTTCACTTTTATCCAGGCCTTTGTGCTTAAGGCCTTTTGCACCTGGTGCGTTCTCTCCGCGGTGGATTTCGCTCTGCTGTTTCTCACGGTTATTTTTCTGGTCTAACCCGGCCTTCTTGATTGGTTTTTGTATTTGACCTCACCATACTACTGCGTTATAAGAAAAGCGTGTTGTTCTAGCCCTTTTACATAAACATCCGAGGTGTCCTATGTGGTGGATTACGGTCGTTGTGGCGCTAGCCGCGGTCGCGCTTGGCTGGCTGCTCGCGGCCAGATTCTACCGTGAGCGCCTGTGGACCGAAGCCGAGGTTGCGGCGCGGCGCAAGAAGCGCCAGCGCATCCGGCAAAAGGTTCGGGACTCGATAGGCGAAGTGATGTCGGCGTTCCCGAGTCGCTTCCGCCTGAACGAAGTCGAGGATGGTGATTGGACCAAGTGGACAGTGGAAGAACTATCCACCGGCGGCTGGTTCACCATCGCCGTCATCAGAATCGGCTGGCTTGATGAGCCGGAGCCGATCCGCTACACCACCGGGAAGTCGGAGGACTCCCGTTGGCTTCTAGCCAACACGGACGACTTGGCGTTCGTGTTGATTCAGATTCGGAATTTCGTGAGCTCCAGGCGGCCGAGGTAGGTTGTGCAGAGCGGGCGGTGTAGAAATGCATCGCCCGCAAATGATTTTACAGCCCATTCGGGCCTGCCCGCCAATGCTGGGCTATGGCAGGCGGGCCTGCGCCAAACAAAGTTGTTTGGCAGAAAGCCTGCCCCGTGCCAACGCACTAGCTTTGGTTCGGGGTTTGGCGGGAAACAAGGTGGCCCCGCCGATGGCAGGGCACAAGAGTTGCTAAGCGCTTCACGCTAAGCCAACTCTATGTGAGCGAGAGAGGGGAATCGAACCCCCATATCTTGCTTGGAAGGCAAGCGCACTACCATTGTGCTACTCTCGCAAGCGAGCTTTGGTAGGCGGGGGAGGGAGTCGTATTGCTTCACCCCGCCTAATTCAGGGCGGGGCAAGCTATACTAATCCCGCCTTCGTCCCGCCTTGGCGGGGCTTCGATGGGCAGGCCCGGCAAGTTCGCGGAGACGAGTTTACAAGGCCACTATATCACCAGCCTTTACAATTTTCAAAGATTTCCGCTTGACCCCCACATCTATGCGCGAGGAAAATTTCTCAAAGCCGAAGTTTTATGATAGAAACTACAATTTTAGCAAGCGACGGGCTCGTCACCGAACAAAAAACACAATCGCTTCGCACTCTCACATAGGTGTGGGGGTTGATTTATTAGATGTTTTATAGTAAAACGAATCCAAGGCAATGGGTAATTTCTCGCGCCGGGCAGTGGTCATTGGAGCCTTCATCCTGATTG
>JBBUAX010000088.1:0-1490 GCA_038058515.1 Patescibacteria group bacterium | reverse complement strand
GGGGTCGACGACAGTGTGTGCGGCGCAAGAGTTGGCCATACCATAGACGGGGGTACAAACGGTTTCGGTGGTGGTTTTGAGGCCAACCGCCTTGGTGAGACCAGCCTTGGTTTCGGTTTCTTCTTCAACGACAGCGGGGGCTGGGGTAGCGGTGGGAGTAGGGATGACGGCGATACTTCCGTCCCGGAAGGGCTTGACGGTAACAAAAGGAGTGGGCTCGGGAAGCTTGGTGAAGACGCCCTCAATTTTCTTTTTGGAGATCAGTTTTTGGCTGGCAAAGGCGACGGCGCCAACGACGACAAGGGCGGCGATAAAGAGAGGCAGAAATTTGAACGCGGAAGTTTGCATGGTGGGTAGTGTAGCGCATGGATTGGCATTTGTCAAATGTTATAGGGCGGGTTATCCGAGTTCTTGACGGGGATGAAAAAGAATGGTTAACTGGATCTTAGTTAATTTTTATTAATGAAGATAGAGACTATGGGTGGCGATTCGATCATGGAAGAGGGTCTGGCAATAGGTTCAACTGAATCGGGTGGTTCGGGAGAGGTCGCGCCGGCAGAGACGCCAATGCCAACTGCCGAAACAACACCTTCGGTGGTTCCAACCATAGAAGTGAATCCACCGACCATGTCAATTCCGGCGGAAGGTCCCGGGGAAGATCAGTTAGCGGCGAGAAGGGAAATGATAGCGGGAATAGAGAGAATACGGGCGGAAAAAATGGCTAAAGAGCGCGAACACGCCGAACAGATGCAAGCGAAAGACGACGAGATTGCCAGATTGAAACAAGAAAAGGAAGATAAAAGAGCTGAAGTACTATCGAGAATATCGGAAGGAGATAGGGAGAGAATGAGGCGAGTGAAAGAAGTTGCCGGGAAGGTAAGGGAAGGCGTCGGAGTTGCTTGGAACGAAGCCAATCTTTTGAGAGATCCAGAGGGAAGAGACATCGTTAAGGATGACATCAAAGACATAACGGATGAGGCCTGGAGACGAACCATAGAAGCTAAGAATAAGGCGGTCCAAAAGGGAGCCGAGATTTTAAAGGAAGCCTCCACGGTTGGGGTTGAATTGACGGCGATGGTAGTGGATGGAGTGAGGGATCTGACTGAGTTTACTGCGGCACATGTGAACGAGCCGGTAGTGAAAGCGTTATTGCCGGCGGACCGTTTCCTGGACAGTTTAATTTTTCAGGCGGAGGTGAAAATAGACAAAATCAGGGCGGGGGGGGAAGAAAGAAAAGAAAAGAAGGCTAAGTTTTGGGGAAGAATTGCGGGAGTTCTTGAGGGTGCCAACAACGTATTAGTGGCGAATGAGTTCGGAAAGGTTAGTCTGATGGAGAAGGTGGCTAAATCGATGGCTGAAGATTCGGCGAAAAAGGCGGCGGAGGCGGCGGCTAAGGCTGGTCAGTTCAGGGATGCGATCGAGAAAATTCAGAAGCTGGAAGTTGAGCACGCTGAGATCATGGAAGCCGAAAAGAAGAAAGCTGAAGATCG
>JBBUAX010000087.1:0-2565 GCA_038058515.1 Patescibacteria group bacterium | reverse complement strand
TTTACGTGGGGCAAGGTGAATTTTTCGCTTTCTCCGCTAACTGGCAGATTCGGCGGGCGGGCAGGGAATTATCTGTTTGGCGCGCGCTCCTTGGATTCAAACCAGAAACCCGCTCTTATCCCGCACCTTTAGTGGGCATGCCAGGATTCGAACCTGGAACCGGTCGCTTATAAGACGACTGCTCTGCCATTGAGCTACATGCCCCCAGGTCAACTCACTTTCCCATTACAATCGCGTCAAAGCGTTCCATGGCTTGGCCGGCTTGGCGATTAAAATTATTGATAGCGGTTACTTCGGCGTTGATTTGTTGAATCAATGTTGATATCTCTGTGTCAGGTTCTCCCCCTTCAAATCTTGACCGAAGCGCAACTAAAAGCTGCGCCAAGTAATCGCTGTAGCTAATAAGCCGATTTATGACAGTTAAATGATTGGCGATTGCCTCAAGCGCCGCGCCCCTGGCCTCGGTGGATTTTATTCCGGCAAGCGCTTTGGTCATTTGTTCAAGTTCGCGAGACAGTTCAACTGCCCGACCGCGCACTTCCTGACTTTTCTTAATTAGGTCGCCAGTAAGTTCAAACGCTTCTTTATATTTTCCCGCCTTATCAAATTCGTTTACCTGCTCCAAGCCGCTACTTATCTGATTTGAAATATCCACAATGGTTTGCGAGATTAAAGCGCCATGAAGCCGCGCTTGTTCAAACTCCTTTGGTACTGCGCTTGAAGAAAAACTGAACCTGCCAACCGCATAACCAGCAATTACAATCAGGATAAATGCCAATGAAATTTTGACGCGACGAGAAAAGTGGAACATTTATACTGATTATTTTTAGCGCATTTCTGGAAAATTAGCAAACCCCGTAGAGCAACTGCGAGTCCAATGCCTCCGGCAACGCCACATTTTTTCTCCCTTCGGGCTGAATTTTAAAGTCTTTGTCAGGAGATTAGAATTGGGTGGCATTGAGTTGCCGCACTCGCAGTTGTCATACGGGGCAAATTTTCCTACTTGAGAATGTAGAATGTCCCGCCAATCTCCGAAGAACGAAGTGATGAGGTTAGAGTGGCGTGGATCCCGTACTCCTCGCGATAAAGATATTAAGAGGGTTTCCTTCGGAGATAAGCGGGATCGCGCCAACTCCAATCGCTCGGTCTTTGACCTCGCGAGGAGTTGCGGGATAGAATGTAGGAATAAACAGATCTCGCTTTTGTGGTTCTATGGCGGGCTTGCCCGCCGACTTGTCCTCCGAAGCTTAAGCGGCGGAGGAAGTCCCCCATAGGCGGGACGAAGGCGGGCGTAGTATAGTGGCAGTACGGGACCCTTCCAAGGTCCAAGCGTGGGTTCAATTCCCATCGCCCGCTCAATCTCGCCAAAGGCGGCTCGTGTTATAATCCAATTTATGGGAGACCCAAAATTTGATCAGCCGAATAAAGCGTCTGAAACGCCTATAAATCAAGAAGGTCATAATTTCGCAGCCGAAAAATATCCGGCAAGGAACGGATTTATATATGAATTGCACTTCGCAACTGAAGCAGAAGCGGAAGAAGCAGTAAGGGCTTTTTGGAATGCGCGTCAGGGCAGCGAGATGACAAGACGAGGATTGCAGTCGGGGATGTTGCAGCCGTTCAAACACGAAATCACTGGCGGAGACAGAACGTCTCCTCGCAAAGCTCATTCCAGCGATCTGGCGAAATATCCCGGCAAATTGTTTGTTGTTTAATTCAATGGCAATACAGAAGCTTTAAGCCCCAAGGGTGAGGCAGCCTTGCGTCAGCTGGGCTTTATTGAATAAGAACTGAATCTAAAGATAGCTAGGTATGTAAATTCGCTCATCGGCGGTCATCCGGGGGTTCTAACGTCATCCACTAACCCGCTCAACAAAATAAAAGCAGGGACGGCTCGCGCCCCTGTTTAACTCGAAATCCTCTCACATTGCCGAAGGATTGTTTTTGTCCACTGCTTCCGGGTAAGCCGCGCGACATTCTCCGGCTTTCCTTCCTTGCGGCGCTTCGCAAGATAGCGTCGCCGCTCCCGCCGCCAATCTTCAACGTACTTCTTGGCTTTTGGCGGAAGACCAATGTCCCAATCCACGTTTGCCGGCTTACCATCAGAATGATTCGCCAGCCGGTCGCACCGCCAATACCTCGCGCCGATTCCGCGGCCGTAGGCAATGTCCATAAACTGCTCGCACTGCGGACAAAGCGGCCGGTGAAGCACCCTCCACCAAGCAATCCAGGCATGCCGCAACAGATTGCGCACAAAATTCTTGGTGCGATGAAGCGGCCTGCAGAAATAACGTGCCGCATCTCGATCGGCAATCAGAATCCATGCCGCATCTTCTTCCCGCGCCTCCTCATCCTTGTAGAGCCAAGTGGTCCATACCTTCACGGTCAACTAATTGGCCGTGAAGATAAAACCAATTTCCCGGCCCTTGCGCGGACGAGGCGCCACAAGCCCCAGCCGCCTGAAATCCTTGCGGAATTCCAGGCCGGTTATCTCGCGAAAACCGCGCCTCAGAAGCTCAAACCCCAAGCGACCAAAATCCTCCTTGGACGGCAAAACTTTCTCAG
>JBBUAX010000086.1:0-2133 GCA_038058515.1 Patescibacteria group bacterium | reverse complement strand
CAGGGCATCGTTCTGGAATTTGACCCGAGCGCGGTAAAGCAGGTGGCTAAGCTGGGTTATAACCCTGCCTTCGGCGCGCGGCCCTTGCGGCGGGTGATTGACGACCAGGTGCGCGCCCCGCTGGCCAAGCAGATTTTAAAGAAGGAAGCCGCCCGCGGCGAAAAGATCCGGCTGGTTTTTCAAGGCGAGGAGTTCAAGTTTGAAGAGGTTAAGCCGCAATAATGCGTGAGATAGCCAATCAGGACATAGCCAGGATCCTCACCGAAATCGCCGAGTATCTGGCGATGGCCGACGTGCCGTTCAAGCCGCGCGCCTACGAGAGGGTGGCGCAGGTGGTCGCTGGCTTGGAAGATAATTTGGGCGGTATTTATCAGGCAGGCGGCCTTAAAGCCCTGATGCAGATTCCCGGGGTTGGCGCAAGTATTGCCGAGAAAATTGAGGAGTATATAAAGACCGGCAAGGTTAAATATCATGAAGAGCTGAAACGCAAAGCGCCAGTAAATCTTGCGGAACTGACCATAGTGGAAGGCCTGGGGCCGAAACTTATCCGCAAACTTTATGAAAAACTTGGAATAAGAAATCTCGGCGACCTGGAAAAAGCTGCCAAGACGGGAAAGATAAGCAAACTCCCCGGTTTCGGCAAGAAATCCGAAGAGAATATTTTGAAAGGCATTGAATTTGTGAAGCAGTCCGGCGGCAGGAAACTCCTGGGCTACATAATGCCGGAAGTGCGGAAAATTGAAGAAGCACTCGGCAAACTCAAGGATGTGGACAAGCTTACTGTTGCCGGCTCGGTTCGCCGCCGCAAAGAAACCATAGGCGACATAGATATTTTAGTGGTGTCGGATAAGCCCGCCCCGGTAATGGACTATTTTGTGAAAATGCCCCAAGTGGTCCGGGTTTATGCCCGCGGCGCAACCAAGTCCTCGGTGCACATCACCGCTGGTCTGGATGTGGACATCCGGGTCGTGCCCAAAGAGTCCTACGGTGCGGCATTGAACTACTTCACCGGCTCCAAAGACCATAACGTCGCCCTGCGCCGGATAGCTATGGACAAAGGACTTAAACTTAACGAATAAGGTCTGTTCTCCGCCAAAGGCGGATCCGCCTCCGGCGGACGCGGTAAATGGCATCAAATTGCCGGCAAGACCGAAGAAGAAATTTATAAAGCGCTGGGCATGGATTATATCGAACCGGAAATGCGCGAGAATACCGGAGAAATAGAACTCGCGCGCGAGGGCAAGCTCCCAAAACTCATCGGCTACGATAATTTGGAGGGAGATTTACAAATCCAGACCGATTGGACAGACGGGTCGGCCTCCATTGAAGACATGGCCAGGGCGGCTATGTCCCGCGGGTTAAAATATATTGCTATCACTGACCACACCAAACGGCTGGCCATGACTCACGGCTTGGACGAGAAACGGATTTTAAAACAAATGACGGAGATTGACCGGGTCAACAAGAAGTTTCAAGTTTAGAGTTTCAAGTTTCGAGTTCTGAAGGGCAGCGAGTGTGATATACTGCGGGACGGCTCACTGGACCTGCCGGATAAAATCCTGGCCCGGTTGGACGTGGTTGGCGCCTCGGTTCACTCGCTTTTTAACTTGTCGCGCAAAGACCAAACCGAACGCATCAGGCGGGCGATGATGAATCCGAATGTGGACATACTTTTCCATCCTACCGGCCGCATTATTGAACGGCGTCCGGCTTATGATGTGGACATGGACGAGCTTATCGCCGCGGCCAAGAAAACCGGCACGATTATGGAAATAGACGCCTTTCCGGACCGGCTGGACCTGAAGGACGAGCACATTAAGAAGTGCGTGGCCGCGGGCGTGAAACTGGCTATTGACTCCGATGCCCACGCGCCCCAACATCTGGATGTTTTGGAATACGGCATTGCCCAGGCCCGCCGCGGCTGGGCGGAGAAAAAAGACGTTATTAACACCCAACCACTAGATAAAATGCTCAAACTTATAAAATGAAACACATAAAAGCACCCGAGCAAGCTGTTCCGGTTACTAAGGCTAAACGTCAGGTAGTAGCCGGATTTGTGATCTATCGCCGAACCCACGAAGGCCCGAAGTTTCTTCTTTTGTTTCGTCGGGGCTCGTATTGGAATTTTCCTAA
>JBBUAX010000085.1:0-1940 GCA_038058515.1 Patescibacteria group bacterium | reverse complement strand
CGTCCAAGTGGGAACACGGACGGACAGCCCCGTCGTCAGCCACCGTTAGAGTCGTAACGCCCGCGAAACAATGTCTTCCCGTAAAGTCCAGGTACCGCTCCACTTCCTTGATGGCGCAGAGCGGATAGCTTTCTAGGACTCCCACGCGGATTCTCTCCTCAGCTCCAACCTGGTACAGAGACTCCAGATAGTCCCGGAAGTCCTGAAGGGTCAACGAGAACTGGCTGAAATCTGGACAGTTACCAGGACAACCAGCGCGAGTGGAGCTGAAACTTTTGATGCCTACGGATTTGGCGAGTTTAGCGGTCTCCTTAAGAAACCCCTTGTTTCTCTTGGAAACAACCATGTTTGCCACAACCCACACTCCAGCATCCAGCAGAAGCCGAATCCCTCGGATGGTACGACGGAAAGAGCCGGGGCACTGCGCAAGCTCATCGTGGATCTCCGCATTGGGACCCATGAAGGGAGGAGGTGAGAACATCATGAGGATACGCCTGATCTGCGAGGACTGCGCAAAAGGCGACCACTGCGGCGCTTGCAACTGCTGCAAGGTGGGGAAGTAGCCCCAGAAAGACCCGGGCATGTCTTTAAACCGCCCACAAATATTTTTTATAAATGTTAATCAAGAAGGCGCTTTAACGATTCTTGCATACAACTCTGGGCTTAGTCGTTTGACCTCTCTCGCTTTTTCCCTCAAGTATCCCGATTCTTCCTGCCAATTTTGGGACAGACGGAAATTGAGGAATTTAAATTCTTTTGCCTTTGAAACCGGTTGGGGCAGGTCCCGGCTGTTAAACTGTTTGTTGTTTGCAAACGCGGCGAGCGCAGTTTTCGGATAGCCCAAAAGCACGCCGATTTTGAGGCGGCGCATTTTTTTATCCTCTTCACCGAGCGCGGCAGTAAGTTTTTTAAGCATTCTTTCATCTCTCGCTATGCAAGTATAAGCGGTGCGTGTACGGATCGTTTTCGGATAATTCTTCTTTAATGCATACTGTAATCTTAGTTTGCGGAGAACTTCTTCGAAATCGCTTACTGTTTTATGAAACCCTTCCCGGGAGATCGCGGCGTGCGGAGTCCAAGAAATCTCGACTAGCGCTCCGGGCTTGAATCCGCTCCAGACCAAAAGGATGTCGGCAATGCTTTGATCGTCAAGCAGGGTCGTCAAATCAGTCAGTTTTTTGATCCAGCGATGCTCGCTGGTTTTTAGCGATATTTTTCTGCCCTGCATTCAATCCATAATAAATCCCCCGCTCAAGATAGCAAGTTGATGGGCCGCTCCCATCCCGTAATGTTCAATAGCTTGTAATCACCTCCATCTCTAGAAAGCTATGTATATGTCCTGCGCCACGAATCCCCATATGCCTCGCGTCCGTAGGCAGGCAGGTTTTGGCGCGTTCCCGGGCTATTTGACTATCTCCACCCGCGTGGCGGGAATCTGCTGGTTGTCTTCGGGATTGACAAAAGTATAGACAATCAACTGCGCGCCTGCGGTCACATCCTGAAACTCGGCAGGGGTAAAGAGCAGCTTGCCGTCCACAAGTTCGCTCTTTATAAAGGCGGTCTTATCTGAAACTAAAATTGATTTTCCCGTACGGCTCACCGACGTGCCGGCTCCGGTGACCGAAAGAACCGGGACGGTTATGGCTATCTGCCTGCCGTCCGCCACGACCGCAGTTGCCATGCCGTTTATGGAATATTCGGCGACCGGAATTGCGGGAGCGGACTCGCGGCCGGACCATCTATAGCCGAGCCAAACGATAAAAATCGCCACGAAAACTAAACCTACGGCAATAACGAACTTTTGCGAATGGGAATTGGACATTGTTAAAATCATACCACAACTATATCACAAAGATATTCTGCCCCACAATAATCAAGGAAAAAACGCTTATAAAATCTTTGGGGCTGCAACGCTTCTGCGCTGCAGCCCCAAACACGAC
>JBBUAX010000084.1:0-3075 GCA_038058515.1 Patescibacteria group bacterium | reverse complement strand
GAAAATCCCTCGCGCGAAAGATTTACCGAGCCGTTGCCGACGGGAGCGCCTGTTGCGGCATCTTTTACCGTGACAAGCAGAGAGGGAGGATTCGCCGGCTGCAGCACGAATCTGAAATTAACCGAGGAGCTTGGATTAATGGTCAGCGGAGCGAGCGGAATTGTGCCGACTAAATCGTAAGAAGATTCGTTTAGAATAAAAGAATAAGTATCCCATTCAACGTTCGCGAAAGAAACTTCGCCGGTTGCTCCGGTAACCGAACTCGTTGAAAATTTAAGCACATCCGGATCTCTGCCGATTAATTTTGAGCCGTTCATTGTAAATATTTTATTCGCGGAAGGGGCGCATACTTTATCGGAAGTTATAACCTTTACGCTGCTCACTTTGTCTATGGAAAAACTGACGGTGGTCAATGTCTGGGCGGCAACCGTGGCATAGGGATTTATTGGGTTGGGATTTGCCGGATCGCCGGGCGGATAATTCCCGTCGGCCGAGTAACCGGTCTTACTCACCGAAATTTGATAGGACTGGGTGCCGCTTGGAACTCCTACGAGCTGCAGTATGCCGTTTACACCGGTAGTGTCCGTAAGATCAATGAAAGGAGTCACGCTTGAATTTGCGACTCTCGCGCTCGCTCCGGAAATCGGCGCGCCGTTTGAATCAAAAACGTTTATAAAAAGAGAACCGGTGGAGCTTGAACTTTCCAATCCTTTTGGCGCAACAGTGGTGGTATATTCTAACGGCGTAAATGTCGAGCAATTGACGCAATTTACTTTAATATCCACCATTTTATAATCTGCCGGATTCGTATCATTGGGGCTGCCTCCCAAAACGCCGTCAAACGGGTCATCTATGTAGCGCACTGAAGTATTCACCTGGAACGCGTATCCGGAAAAAGCTGTAATCTGCTGCTGCGGGATTATGCCCGGAGGGATTCCTCCTTGAGTCCCGACGCTCTCATACGGCATATTCCGGATAATCTCCACTTGGTTGCTCAAAAGAGCGGCTGCAGCAGCTCGGATATCTGTATTTTTAACCGCGTCGCCTAACGCAAAATACACCACAATAATGCCTCCAAAGAGAAAGACGATAATCCCCAGACTTATAATGAGGTCAATAAGACTAGCTCCCTTAGTACTATTCATTGCCTCCTGACTAATAATAAAGGATTGATTATTTGCTGACTCCCTGCGTTATGGAATAAATCGGAACAATAATGGAGATTGCGACGAACCCCACCATAAGTCCCATGATAAGGAGCAGCAGCGGTTCCAGAAAACTCGTTAAGGTATGAAGTTTATTGTCTGTTTCGTCGGCGTAATACTCGCAAAGATACGTTAAATTTTCCCCTAGATTTCCGGTGTTTTCTCCGACGCGGATCATCTGGGCAAAAAGCACCGGGAAAAAACGTTTATGGCGCAACAGATAATCCGCAAGCTGTCCGCCTTTCTTCACTTCTTCCTGCGCGCCTACAATCATCCGGCGGTAAACCAGATTGTCGAAAGTTTTGCTGGTGATACCCAAGGCCTCAAAAATTCTTATGCCGCTTTTAAGAAGCAGGGCGAGAATCCGGCCGAAATTCACCATATTGACGTTAATCATAAACGTCCCGAACACCGGAATGTAAAACTCCACGAGGTTAAAGAAATATTTTATGGGAGTGACTCGGCTTAAAACGAATTTAGCGGAAATAAAAAACACGATTACTCCCGCGAGCACTGTGAGCCCGTAAGATTGGATTGCCGCCACCATGGCGATAAGAAACCTGGTTGAGGCAGGCAGTTTTACGTTCATTCCGGCGAAAACCGGCAGAAGCTTCGGCAGCACGAAAAAAGTAAGGAAAGCAACTAGCCCGACCGTAGCCACCAGAATAATCATCGGATAGACCATCGCCGAACGAATTTTCAGCCTTAAGTCCTTGGCTTTTTTAAGCTCGTCTGCGAGATACAAGAGATTCTGCGCCAGGGTGCCGCTCGACTCGCCCACTCTCACGATATTAATGAAAAATTCTCCGAATATATTCTTGAACTCTTCCAAACTATCGGACAGAAACCGGCCGTTATTTATGTCAGTAATAAGTCGGTCAATTATTCTGGAAAGCGTGCGAGAGCTGGCCTGTTCTTGAAGGAAAGTCAATCCTTGAATCACCGGCAGACCGGCCTTAATCGTCATCGCCAAATGCCGGGCGAAATTAATTTTTTCTTGTATGGAAAGCCTCCCGAACAATTTTGGGAATGATCCTAAAAACTTGTTGATATTCGCCTTCTTTGGAATTGGATCATTCATGGATAATCCGCAATACTTCCGCCAAAGTAGTTAGCCCGTTCATGGCTTTCTCTAAGCCGTCCCTGATCATTGTAGTCATCCCGTCTTTAATGGCCGCTTCTTTAATCTGGGTGGCAGTGGCTCTGCTCATAATAAGCTCTCTGATTCCTTCGTTGATTGCCAAAACCTCGCGGACTCCGATGCGGCCCTGATAGCCGGTGCCGTTGCAGCGGGCGCAGCCGGTCCCGCTGTAAAATACCCGCTTCTTCTCGCTCACTTCCGGAATCAATTCTCTCAAACTGTTTACCTCCGCGCTCGTAAGCATCACTTCCTTCTTGCAGCCCTGGCATATCATCCGCACCAACCGTTGTCCCATCGCTATATTAATGGTGGAAGCCACCAGAAACGGCGGCACTCCCATGTCAATGAGTCGCGGAAATGTTGTCGCGGCGTCATTGGTATGCAAAGTGGAAAGCACTAAGTGGCCGGTCAAGGCGGCATTCACCGCGATGCCGGCTGTTTCTTGATCGCGAATTTCTCCGACCATGATGATATTCGGATCCTGGCGCAAGATGGACCGGAGGCCGGTCGCGAACGTGAGCCCTATGCCGCTAATTACCGGGATCTGGGTTGTTCCCGCAAGAGAATATTCTATCGGATCTTCAATGGTAATGATTGAAACCTCTGGCTTGTTAAGAATCTTCAGCATGGTGTAGAGCGTAGTGGTCTTGCCAGAACCGGTGGGGCCGTTCGCCAGAATCATGCCGTAGGGCTTCTTAAGGGCTTCCTCCACGCGCTCCAGATCTTTGG
>JBBUAX010000083.1:6426-25939 GCA_038058515.1 Patescibacteria group bacterium | reverse complement strand
ACAACCACGATGACGACTACCGCTGCCAAAATCAACCAAGCTCGCTTACTCATGAGATATTTGATAAAAATAATAAGACCTTTCGCCAAATTATATACTTTATTCTAATATCATACAAACAATGGCTGATGCCTCTACCGAAAAATTCGCACCGCAGTTTGAAGCACTGAACCTGACCGCCGAGGACCGGCACAACCTTTTGCCGTTCTTCACTAATTTGGACAAACCGGTTTTCGCCGTGCCTTTTTTGCCGCCGGAAGTCATCGGCGCTCTATGCTCGCGCACCAGCCGGGCCAAAGACGACCTGCGCCTCATATTCCTGAATGAATTTTTGAAGCCGTTCCTTGTAGAGAAAACCGAATATGCCGGACACATCTCGGCGTTAATTGAATTTCTTCATAAGCATCCGCTGGAACTGATTTTCGCCAATCCCAAGGGCCGGGAATTTTATATCAAGTGGCTGGCGCAATACGGCGATGATTCCATTGCCCAGATGGCCGGCACCCACCTTATCTATTCCGCCTTATCCCAAGTGGCCATAAAACACCTGGAAGACATGCGCGTCGGCCTGGCACCGATCGAGAAGTCCACCCGCTATGTGGACTACGGCAGTAAAGTTGCCGGCAAATACCGCTACTACACCGACCCGACTCTCGCCGACATCGGCCTCCGGGAAGAATACGAGAAAATCATGGATAATCTGTTTGAGACCTATGTTACCGTTGCCGGAAAATACCTGGAGGTTTTAAAAAAACAATTTCCGGAAGAGAAAGAAGTGGTTTTGAAAACCAAGGCCTACGACACGGTGCGCGGCCTTTTGCCCACAAGCACCCTGAGCCAGGTATCTTTCTTCGGCAACGGCCAGGCCTTTGAATATATGGTCAGCCGCTGCTTAGAGCATAATCTGGGTGAGATTCGCTGGGCCGGTGAAGCGGCGCTTATAGAACTGAACAGGGTTGTACCGGCGTTTCTGCGGCGTATAGATAGCCAACCGTCGCGCCTGTATCGCAAGTATCTAAGCGAGCGCGGCAAGCGCCTGCGGCAGAGCTTGATGGAAGTCGGCTGGCAAAAAGAAATAAAGTCGGCTGAACCGGGTGCACGGCTGGTAGATTATGACCGCGACGGCGAGGATAAAGTTATTGCCGGACTTATCTATCCGGAAATCCGTGAATCCTTTACTGATGTTTTAGGAAAGGTAAAGAAGATGAGTGCCGCAAATAAAGAGAAAATTCTGGACGGCGTTCTTTCCGACCGCAGTGCACGCTGGTATAAAATTCCGCGGGCATTCGAGAACGCGCATTTGCGATTTGAAATCGTAATGAACATCGGCGCCTGGCGGGATATTCACCGCCACCGCATGCACACCCAGTTCCGGGAAAAATGGGGTGTATATCACGGCTACGACGTGCCGGCGGAATTAATTGAAACCAAATTGGACCAGACCTATCGTCAGGCCATAGATAAAGTAGGCGGGCTATACGAAAAAATCGCCGCGCACGACGCAGAGCTTGCTCAATACGCCGTGACTCTGGTCCACCGCCTGCGCTTTATCCAATACCAAAACCTGCGCGCCTTCTTTTGGGAAAGCGAACTGCGTACTATCGCCCAAGGTCACCCGGACTACCGCAAAGTAGAACAGGAAAAAGTCCGCCTGGTCAAAAAGATCTATCCCCTGCTCGGCAAATATATTCTCGCGGACATGAACGATTACTCTTTCGCCCGCCGCGAAACCCAAAGCCAAATTGAGCAGAAAGAAAAAGAACTAGAAGATTACTTCAGCCAGAAAGCTCGTTAGCTCTTTGGCTCGTATGGGCCAAACTTAAACCCCGACACGACGTCGGGGTTTAAGCTAATAAGCTATCTGGCTAAAAGCTGCTTAGTAGTCCTCTCCGCCCATCCCCGGCATGCCTCCGCCTTTCTCTTTCTTCTCCGGAATGTTGGTGATGGCCGCGCCAATAGTAAGATAGGTGCTGGCTACGGAAACGGCGTTCAAGAATGCAACCCTTACAACCTTAAGCGGGTCGATTATGCCGGCTTCTTTCAGGTCACAGGTTTTGTTGGTCACGGCATCGAAACCCCACCAGCTATTTTCCAATCTCTTCTTTTTTATTTCAGCGATAATGCCCTCCGGAGATTCGCCGCTGTTTGCGATTATTGCCCGCAGCGGAGCTTCTAGCGCCTTATGCAGAATAACGCTTGCCGCATCCGCCACCGATTCGTTTCCTATCTTGGTAAGGTCGCCGCTGCCGACGATTTGCGCGTTTAAGAGCGCAATGCCGCCCCCGGGCACAATACCTTCTTCCATAGCCGCGCGGGTTGCGGCTACCGCATCTTCCACCCTTTGCTTTAGTTCTTTTTGCTCCGTCTCCGTCGGCGCACCGACTTTGATGATGGCCACCCCGCCGGAGAGCTTACCCAAGCGCTCCTGCAATTTTTCCTTGTCGAAATCGGAATCGGTCTTTTTGATTTGGGCTTTGATTTGGGCAACGCGCTCTTCAATCGCTTTCTTGTCGCCTTTGCCGCCGACAATGGTGGTATTGTCTTTGTTCGCTACCACCCGATGGGCGTGGCCCAGAACGCCCAGGTCCACGTTGTCCAGTTTCTTGCCCAGGTCTTCGGAGATAAACTCCGCGCCGGTTATAATCGCGATGTCCTGAAGCATTTCCTTGCGCCGATCACCGAAGCCCGGGGCTTTGACCGCGAGGACATTAAAAATGCCGCGAAGCTTATTGACTACAAGCGTGGCCAGCGCTTCACCCTCTACCTCCTCGGCGATTATCACCAGCTCTTTTTTGCCGCTCTGAACCACTTTTTCCAGAACCGGCAGAAGCTCCTGAATAGAAGAAATCTTCCGGTCGGTGACGAGAATGTAGGGGTCTTCCAGGGACGCTTCCATCCGCTCCTGGCTGGTAATCATGTAGGGCGAGACATAGCCGCGGTCAAACTGCATACCCTCCACCATTTCGTGGGAATTGCCGACAGTATTGGAATCCTCAATGGTCACCACGCCTTCTTTGCCGATCTTATTCATTACCTCGGCTATCAACTTCCCGATTTCCGCATCTTTAGCCGAGAGCGTCGCGACTTCCATAACCTTCTTATTATCGTTAATCGGTTCGCCTTTTAGCCCCCTGGCCACGGCTTGGGCTTGATGATTCAGCTCGCTAGCCAGGTGAATGACATTAAAGCCCTTTTCCCGAACCGACTTCTCACCCTCTTCGATCAAAACGTGGGCCAAGACCACAGCGGTGGTCGTACCGTCGCCTACATTATCGTTGGTCTTCTCCGCCGCTTGTTTAATGAAATCCGCTCCCAGATTCTCCCACTTGTCTTCCAGCTCCACCTCCTTAGCCACGGTTACGCCGTCAAAAGTGACCTGCGGCGCGCCATAGCCCTTTTCTATCACCGCCGCGCGGCCGCGAGGACCCAAGGTCATACGTACCGCTTCCGCCAGTTTATCCATGCCCTTTTTCATTGCCGCCCGGGCATTCTCGTTAAATAAAATTTGTTTTGCCATGGTACATTATATTTTCTCTAATCAATCACGAATATATCTCTCGAATTGTCTCGAATATGTTAGCGATTATTCGCGATAAAATTAGGGACTGATTAGTGATTACTCTATAATCGCCAATACGTCGTCCTCATCACCGACCAGATATTTTTTACCGTCAAATTCCACTTCATCCGGACCGTATTTCTTAAAAAGGACGGTATCGCCGACCTTGACCGACATAGGAACTAAATTGCCCTTGTCATCATGTTTGCCGGGGCCAACGGCGATAACTTTGCCGCGGGTGGGCTTTTCTTTCTCCGCCGTCTCCGGCAGAACTATTCCCGACTTGGTTGTTTTCTCCTCTTCCAGCGCTTCCAGGAAGAGATGATTGGATAATGGTTTGAATATCATAGCTTATTAGCTTCTTTAGCTTTTAGCTTCGTTAGCTTTACCTCCTAATAAGCTATTGAAGCTAGTGCAGCTAGAAGCTGATTAGCGATTGCGACCTTGGATTGCTAACCCCGTAGGAAATAAAATATTTTCCGTTGATTATTGTTCGCTCTCAATCTTTTACAGTTTTCCATTATTATCCCGCATGATTCTGCGGAGAAAATATTTTCTCCGCAATTTCCTACGGGGCTAATACGGCTATCAATGTAGGCGATAAGCGAACCTCTGTCAAGGGTGCTCCGGTTTTTATCCCACAAGGCACGGCTCACCTTGCTCCAGCGGCAAGGTGACCTGTATCTCGTCCCAACGCAGAACCGAGCCGTCGGGACTCCGATGACGCCTTGTGGAATAAAAATCTCCGCCAATAGCAATCCCCAAACAACAATTCTTGGGAACTCAAACAGACAAGAGGTCTAAAAACGAACGCCGGCTAGGGAGTCCCTAGCCGGTCCAGACCGATTTTCCATCCGGCCACGATCCATACCGCCGCCATGGCACCAGCCGTGCTCACAGCCGTGAGCCAATTGATGCGCCCTTCCAGATACCAGCCGGGCTGTGCCATGCCGGCGAGGACGTGGACGGTGAGGAGCAGCGAGACAACCCACACCACCTCCGGAGGCAGTGGAGTCGCCGCGTAGGCGAAGAGCAGAGCGAGCTGCGCGAAGGTGTAGATGCAGTGCAGCCACCCCACCCAACCCATCTCGTCCAACGCCCGACCCCGGACCCCTCTTGGCCAGAGGAAATCCCTTCGCCCGGTTCGGCGATTGATCCCGGCCCAGCTCAGATGAGCGAACCAGGTGCAGAATAGGGCGAGAACCGCCGGCCAGGTCCTTAGGACTGGCGTCAGATGCGGCAGGAGAAGAGCGTTCACTGCCGAAAGGAGGAATGCGTCACCCCACATGCCGCCGTGATTGAGGAACGGCATGTTCACCTCGGCACAGCCGCGGCGAGTGAGTGAGCCCTCCAGCCAGGCAACGGACGCGGAGAACACAACGAAGCCGAAGGTGAAAAACCACGCAAGCCAGTTCCACTCCACACAGCACCTCCAAGGAAACCGGCTGTACTATACAATCTCCTTAATCCGTCGTCAAGCCGATTTATGTATCGTCTCGTAAATATTCAAAACCGCTTTGACCGCGTCGCCGGCGGAGATGTTGTTCTGTTTATATAGCACATCGGTCACGTCGCCTACCGCCCAGATGCGCTGGTGAGAGGTACGCTGGGTCTTGTGGTCTACTATCACTTCCCCAAATTTATTGAGCTCCGCCAGATTTTTAACAATATCCGAATTGGGTACCGCGCCGATTTCCACGAAGACCCCCTGTACGTCCAGAACCTTCTCTTCGCCACCCAGGAGGGCTTTGTATTTAAGCCCACTCACAAAATTATCGCCCAAAATTTCCTTGGTTTCGGCCTGGGTGATTATTTCCACCTTGGAGTTGGCTTTAATTTTATCCTGGGTGATTTGGTCGCCACGGAGCTCCGACATTTTTTCAAGCAGGATTATTTTCATCGCGTAAGGAATGAGATCCAAAACCGCCTCCAGGCCGGCATTGCCGCCGCCGACCACCGCCACCGCTTTACCTTTAAATATAGGCGCATCACAAATGGAACAGTAAGCCACGCCCTTGCCGTCCAATTTGTCTTCGCCGGGCACGCCCAGCCGGTGGCGCTTGCTGCCGGAAGCCAAAAGCAGGTATTTCGCTTCCAAATTCTTTCCGGACTTGGTGCTTATCTTGAACCGATCGCCCGCATCCTCCACTGCGGAAACCAGATCGCCATCCATTACTTCCATATCCTCCTGCGCCCGCAGGTGCTCCTCAAGCATTTTGCCCAAATCAAAACCGGAGACGGACTTGGTGCCGATCCAGTTCTGCACGTCCGCGGAGACCAAGGATTGCCCGCCGATTGTATCGGTTATAAGCGCAGTTTTTATTTTTTTTCTGGCGGCATAGATTCCAGCAGCTACTCCTCCGGGGCCACCACCAACAATTATAAGGTCATACATAAACATAGGGCTTAGGATTGGTGTTTGTTTTCAGTCGGAGCGCCGAAGATGGACCAGAGAGCGATGAGGAAAACCGCCATGCCGGCAATAAGATTGCTCCACATCATAACCGATATGCCGGAGAAGCCCAGAACCCATGGCGAAAGCATGAGCCACAAGCCCAGTACCGCTTCTAACCACTGCCGCGACATAGTCAATTTATTTCTTAGCTAGAAATTCCTCAATAATTATCTTAAATTCGCCGTAGGGTTGGGCACCACTTACAAATTTGCCGTTAATGAATGAGGCAGGAGTGCCTATGCCCCTCACGCCCAGAGCCGCGGCAATACCGGAAGAGCTTATGCGTGCGGTGCTTTCTTTCACAACCTGCTCATACTTTTTGCCGTCATAGCAAGCAATAAAGTCCCCCGTTTTCATGCCTGTTTCTTCCGCGAGCTTAATGAATAAATCCCCATTCAAGTTGCCGTTATGTTCCACGCCGTCCGCCGCTTCCTCGCGATACAGGGCGTCGTGGTAGGCCCAGAACTTACCTTGGTTCTTGGCGCATTCTGCCGCCTGGGCTGCGAGTTCGGATTCCTGGCTCAAGAACGCCAAATCCCGGTAGATCATCCGTATTTCACCGCTTTTTACAAAATTTTCCCGAAGTTGCGGTTCAGTTTCTTTGAAAAACCTGGCGCAGAACGGACATTGGTAATCGCCGTATTCAATAAAAGTCACCGGCGCATCCGGCTCGCCCAAGATGACGTCCCGGCCGCCGACTTTAAGCAAGTCAGTGAGATTAACAGCTGCATCTGCCGAAACCTGGGCTACCTGTTCCGACGGCACCTTGGCGGTCGGCCCGGCCAATCTGCCTACCATATAGATAATGGAGCCGGAGATGAGCACTGCCGCGGCCAAAATGCTCACCGGCAAAGTTAAGCTTGAACCCTGCAGTTCTCGAATATTTTGGTCTTCCATAATAATGGGTAAATACTATACGGACCCGCTGGCGGCTGTCAAAGGCGCGCTCGGCCCGTCGCTCTCCATAATGGCGTGGTCGCGGCGGAAAAGGTGGCGAGTCAGCGCGAATATGCCGTAGGCCATGAACGGCGCGGCGAAAACATCTATGGAATAGTGCACGTGGGCTAAGAGCATACTGGCGCCGAAGAAAACCGTGGTTAAATAGAAAAAGTATCGCAACGTTCTGTTTTTATAAAAAATCAGAGCCAGGAGGAACGGCAAGCCGGTATGGCCGGAGAAAAAGTAATTGCCCTGCAGGGAGAACAAACTGTAAACATCGTAGCCCCAATCATCCGGGTTCAAAACAATCTGCTCCGGATACAAGCCGATGTAGGTGAGATTCAAAAAGATGGCGCGGACAATAACAAATATGGCGATAGCTTTGAGGCCGAAAAGAAGATGGCGCGGCTTAAGAAATAAGAGGACGATAACACCGAACCACAAGATTAGGGCACCCTGAAGAACGATAAAATCCACGTTTACGAGCGGCAGGCGGTCCAGGAAAAAGTCGCTGACGAAATTAGAGCTGGCGGCGATGCGGTTGGAGCGCTGGGCGGCGCTAAATTGAAAAATCAAGCTGGCTAGGAGAAAGGCCAGTCCGATAACCAGAGATAGGATATTCTCTTTAGTCCAAAAACCGCGGTGTCCGTTGATGAGCCACTTCATGCCGATAGATTATAACTGTATTCCGTCTGGTTTGATAGATGGGGCCGGCATCCAGTTATCTGTTAGAATATAAAGCATGGCGGACTTGCCACCGATTCTAGAACAGATTATCCGTTTCGGCTACCCGCTTATGTTCATCGGCATGGTGGTGGAGGGCCCGATGGTTACCGCCGCCGCCACCTTCGCCGCAAGCTTAGGTTATTTCAATCTGTGGTGGGTATTCATCTTGGCCATAATGGGCGACGTTCTGCCAGACATGGGTTATTACGCCCTGGGCTACTTCGGGCACAACGCTGTTATCCGCCGCATAGTACGCTGGGCGCGCATCTCCGAAGAGCGGCTGGACAGCGCCCGCGCTTTTTTGGACAAGCATCAGATCAAGGGCTTGATGCTTTTCAAATACACTCCCTTCCTGGCCCTCACTGGTTTAATTCTAACCGGCACTAATCGTATGCCGTTTAAAAAATTCGTACTTGCCGACACGCTTATCGGCATTCCCAATACTCTCTTCTTTATGGCTATCGGATTTTTTAGCGGCCAGGCGTTCGGCAGCGTGGTAAAAACAGTGGAGGATGTACGACTAGTATTATTCATCACCATCGTCATCGCCATCGCCATATATTGGCTCTACCGGCGCATAACCAAGAAGGTCGCCATGCGCCTGAAAAAGGAAGCTGGAATTATTTAAATGCGCATCGCTGTTTTCTCCGACAACTTTCATCCGGAACTATCCGGCATTGCCGAATCCATCACTACCTTGGCCCAGGAACTTGCCGGCCGCGGCCATTTCATCCACTTCTTCGCCCCGCGCTACGGAGAGCGCGACTATAAGAAAACCGGCTCGCCGCTTGAGGAAATTTCTCTCGGCGACAATATTCGGATAACCCGCTTTGCCTCTTGGCACTTCCCGGGACCATCCGGGCAATCCCGCTTGGTAATACCCTATGGTTTCCGCGCGCTCGCGGTCAAAAAATTTCAACCGGATATAATCCACGTTCATCTGCCTTACGGCACAGGGCTGGAGGGAGTTATCGCTGCCAAGATACTAAAACGGCCGCTTGTAGGTACCAATCACACCCCTACCCGGGAATTCGTGGTACGTTACAGCCCCATCCACGCCGAATGGTTCGTGCGCCTGAATATCGCCTATGTTACTTGGTTTTATAACCGCTGCGATTTTGTGAGCTCGCCGTCGCGTTTTGCCTTTGAAGAAATGTCCGGGTTCAACCCGCAAACTCCCCGCGGGGTCGTTTCTAATCCCCTCAAAGTCCACGACTTCAAGCCGGCGACCCCCGCCGAGAAAAAGCGCTTAAAGAAAAAGTTCGGCTTTTCCGACTTTACTCTGCTCTACGTCGGCCGCCTGGCGCCGGAAAAAAATATCGACCAGGCCATCCGCGCCGTGGCTACGCTTAAAGAACAAATTCCCAAAATAAATCTGGCCATTGTCGGCGCCGGGCCGGCGCGAGGCGCTCTGGAGAAGCTGGCGCACGACCTAGACGTAGCCAACCATATAAAATTTATGGGTTTCCTGCCGCAGATGGACGTACCGGAGGCCTATGCCGCAGCGGATCTTTTCGTAATGATGAGTTCTGCGGAAACCCAAAGCATCGTTAGCATGCAGGCGCTCTTATCCGGCATTCCGGTGGTCGGCGCCAAATCCTGGGGGCTTACCCAATACATTACTCCGGATGTCGGCCGTTTGGTTCGGGTGGACGGCGTCCCGGAGCTGGCGCGTGAGGTTCTGGACCTTTACCAACACCCAGCCATCCGCCACAAAATGGGACGAAACGGTCGGAAGATGGCCGAAAACATGTCCGGCGCCAAAATCGCCGCTCGCTGGGAAGAAATCTACACCGAGGTCGCGGATAAATATAAGCGAATACAATGAAGATAAGTTTTGTCGTCCCGGCATATAACGAGGAGGTCTACATAGAGGACTGCCTGCGCGCCATCCTCAAGGAAATAGAAACGCGGCCGTATTCCGCCGAGGTTATTGTGGTCAATAACGCTTCCACCGACCGCACCGCGGAAGTGGCGAAAAAGTTCCCCGGAGTGCGGGTAGTGGACGAAAAACATAAAGGGTTGGTTTGGGCCAGGCAGCGGGGGTTGAGCGAAGCCAGCGGCGAGCTTGTCGCCAACATTGATGCCGACGTGCAAATCACCCCCGGCTGGCTGGAGCGCGTCCTAAGCGAATTTGAACGCAATCCGCGCCTGGTGTGTTTGAGCGGGCCGTTCATTTATTATGACCTGTCGCTATGGACAAGGTTCTGGGTACGGATATTCTATTTCATCGGCTTCCTGCTTTATCTTCTGAACCGTTTTGTCCTGCGCGCCGGTTCCATGACCCAGGGCGGAAATTTTATTCTGCGGCGAACGGCGATACTTGCCGCCGGCGGTTTCGACACCAGCATAGCTTTCTACGGAGAGGATACGGATATCGCCCGACGCATGTCCAAAATCGGCGCGGTTAAGTTCACCTTTCATCTGCCGGCGCGAAGTTCCGGCCGGCGGCTCCGCGACGAGGGCGTCATTGCCACGGCCCTGCGCTATACATTAAATTACCTATGGGTTACTTTCCGGCACCGGCCGCTGCATAAAGAATATAAAGACATCCGCCGCAACCAACATGAAAACTGCAATCAGCCTTAAAAAAATAGTTCTACTCCTAGGCGATGTCCTGGCCCTGTACGTCAGTTTGCTTCTGATGCTTTATCTGCGCTACGGCGGCGACTTTGTAAACCAGCTTCGGGATTCGCATCTCCTGCCCTTCAGCATCCTTTTCAGCTTCTGGCTCATAATCTTCTATATCGTTGGCGCCTACGAATTCCATCGCCCCCAAAGCAGTTTGGAATTTTCAAGTACGCTCGTGGCCGCCCTAGGCGCAAACTTCGCTCTGGCCATTCTTTTCTTTTATTTCTTGCCGGCATTCGGCATCGCGCCCAAAACCAACCTCTTTTTGTTCATGCTCATCTTCGCGGTAGTGGAAGTCGCTTGGCGCAAATACTTCAAGCTTCTGGCTGTGTGGTGGCCGCCGGTGCGCCTGGCGCTTCTCGGCAAAAGCCCGGCTGCGCTGGAGGTGGAATACTTCCTCACCGCTACTCCCCAATTCGGTTATCGAGTGGTTACGCGCATCGCCGACGAAAAAGATTTTTTGGCCCATAAAGACGACCTGCGCGAAGTTCTGCGGCGCGAAAACGTGGAGGCGATAATCGTCCCCCGCCAACTCCGGCATAAAAGCGGTTTCGCTAAAAATTTTATGGAGCTTTTAAACTCCGGCCTGGAAGTGGTGGACCTGGCCGAATTTTACGAGGCGGTTTTCCGACGGGTACCGCTGGAAGAGATCGAGGAGGGCTGGTTCTTGGAGAACGTGCCCCGGCGGCGTTTTTATGAAGCAATCAAAAACTTCACCGAATTCATATTGGCTATACTGCTTACCATTATTCTCTCGCCGCTAGCCCTGCTCCTAGCCATATTAGTGAAGATATCTTCCCCGGGTCCGGTGGTTTATAGCCAAGCGCGGGTGGGCCGCTACGGCCGGGAATTCATGCTCCGCAAGTTCCGGAGCATGGTGCTGGACGCGGAACGTGGCGGACCGCAATGGTCGGCGGTTCGGGATGAACGCTCTACTGCCATCGGTCAGATTCTGCGGCTCACCCACCTGGACGAAGTATTCCAGCTTACAAATATTCTGCAGGGCGAATTGGCTTTTGTCGGACCGCGTCCAGAACGGCCGGAAATCGCAAGCAAACTTCGGGAACAAATTTCATACTATGAAACCCGTTCGCTTATCAAGCCGGGGCTTACCGGCTGGGCGCAGATCAACCATCGTAAGGACGCCGCGGTGGAGGATGTTAAGCTTAAACTGCAGTACGACCTTTATTATCTCAAAAACCGCTCTTTCGTCCTGGACATGGCCATCCTTCTTAAAACTCTGCGGATGTTCTTTATCAATCCTCAATAAACATAAATGAAAATAATTGTTACTGGCGGCGCGGGATTTATTGCTTCCCACATTGTAGACGCCTACCTTAAGGCCGGGCACAAAGTCGTGGTCATAGACGACTTGTCTTACGGATTCCGCCGTAATTTGAATCCCCAGGCCAAATTCTATAAGGCGGATATAGGCGACCGAAAATCGATGGACAAGATTTTTCGAACGGAGCGGCCGGATGTCGTCAACCATCATGCCGCACGCGCAAGCGTAATTGAATCGGTGCGCGACCCAGCCGCAACCATAAACACCAATCTGATGGGCACCCTGAACCTGCTTTTGGCCTTCGGCAAGTACCGGCGCGGTACGGGCAAATTCATATTTGCCTCCACCGGCGGGGCTATTTACGGCTCGCCCCAGAAACTGCCGGCCGGAGAAAACACGCCACAGAACCTCCTCTCGCCCTACGCCCTATCCAAAGCTCTGGGTGAAGAGTTGATCCGGTTTTACGCCGCGCAATTCAAGTTCCCATATCTCCTTTTACGCTACGCGAATGTCTATGGCCCGCGCCAGAACCCCAAAGGCGAGGCCGGCGTGGTAGCCATATTTAGCGGGCTTATAAAACACAACCGGCGGCCGGTTGTCTTCGGTGACGGCAGCAAAACCCGTGACTACGTCCATGTTGATGACGTGATGCGGGCCAATGTCTTAGGCCTCGGCCGCGGCAAAAACGAATGCATAAATATAGGTCTCGGCCGGGAAATATCCGATGAAAAAGTTTTCCGCACTGTAGCCGGAGCGCTAGGCTTCAAAAAAGAAGCGATTTACGCCCGCTTCCGAACCGGAGAAGTTCGGCGCATTTCCTTAGACGCACGCAGAGCGCGGCGTGTTCTCGGCTGGAAACCGAAAATAAAATTCGAGGAAGGAATACGGCGGACCGTCAATTTCTAGTTCTCTTTCCGGCCAGATTAAGATGCCTGGCCAAGAGCCAGGAACTGGACTGGATTTTGCCGCCCCGGCCCACGTTAAAAACCATCCGGCAGCCGATTTTTCGGCAAACTCGGACTTCCTGCGGCGGATGCGTCTTTTTCGGTCGGTCGCCGCCGTTCGCAAAAACATCCGGCTTAAGCCGCAGCAGCTCTTTAGATACGGTCATATCTTTGGGATTCCGAGAATGTTGGGTTATAACTACTCTATCCACCGCCCGCAACGCCTGGATCACCTCCTTTCTCTCCTTCTCCGGCATAAACACATGGCCCTTTTTCTTTTTAAGCCAGTTGTCATTGTTTAAAATGACCAGCAGTTTATCGCCGAACTTTTTGGCCTGGTTAAACATGCGCACGTGCCCGGCATGCAAAGGATCGAACCCGCCGCTTACCGCGACCACCACCAGTTTCTTTTTTTTGTTCGGCATTTGCCTTATCATCATACTGCGATGTGGGCCAAAATAAAAATCTTCTTCTTCACTAATCAGACCACCCGTCAGACCCTGGCTAAAAACACTTTTTGGCTGGGTTTCTCCAACGTCGCCGGGCGCCTGTTGCGGGCAATAATCATAATCTACGCCGCGCGCACCTTAGGCGCGGCGGAGTGGGGCGTTTTCTCCTATGCCACCTCTCTGGTGGCGTTTCTCACCGTCCTCGCGGATTTAGGCATGAACAGTATTCTCACCCGAGAAACCGCTCGCGACCAGCTGTCTCTGCCCCAGAAAGAAACCCTGTCTACGGCGTTTTTTATAAAACTGGCTTTACTTATTGTAAGCATCCTCTTTATTGTGTTCTTCGCGCCCTATCTCACCAATCTGCCCAAAGCCGATGCCATCCTACCCATCGTCGCCTTGGTCCTGGCCTTCGATACTATGCGCGACTTCGGTTCCGCCTTAAGCCGCGCCTTTGAGAAAATGGAATGGGAAGCTGGGTTGTTTATATTCACCAACACTGCAATTGTCGCTTTCGGTTTCGCTTTTCTCTATTTCTCGCCAACAGTCGAGGCCTTTTCCGTCGCTTATGCTGCCGGTACTGGCGCAGGTATGCTGCTGACGTTTTTTGTCTTGCGCCACCGTCTTAAGGGCCTTTTAACCAATTTCTCCAAAAAATTGGTCCGTCCGCTCATATCTGCGGCCTGGCCGATTGCTCTATCCGGCATTTTGGGCGGACTTATGCTCAATACCGACGTAGTTGTCTTGGGCTGGTTCCGCTCCGCTGATGAAGTTGGCTTCTATGCCGCCGCTCAAAGAATAATCCAGCTGGTCTATGTAATTCCCATAGTCCTGGCGGTGAGCGCTTTTCCCATATTCTCCCGTTTAGCCCGCCGCGACGATGCCCAAGCCAAAGCAATCTTAGAGCGCGTTTTGAGTTTGTCCCTACTTTTGGCTCTGCCGCTTGCCCTGGGCGGATTAATTCTGAACCGGCCGATAATGGAACTTGTTTTTGGTAGCGAATATTTGCCCTCGGCTCTGTCCTTCGGCCTTTTGTCGCTCACCTTCATCCTGACCTTCCCGTCCATAATATTCAGCAACACCATTTTTGCTTATGGCCAGCAGCGTAAGCTTATAATTTTTGCCGCCATTGGCGGATTGGCCAATGTTGTTTTAGACCTGGCCTTCATCCCGACCTGGGGCATGGTCGGCAGCGCCTGGGCCACAATCATATCCCAGGCCTTAGCCCTCGCCTATCTTTACCGAGCCATGAAAGCGGCTCTGCATTTTGAGCTGGCGTCTCACCTTAAAAAAATCGCACTGGCGCTCGGGGTTATGGCTTTGGTCGTTTTGGGGATGAATTTTGCGTTGACTGCTCATGTCCTGTGGACAATCGGGTTCTCGGCTGCGGCATATTTCATTATTCTTTGGGTCTTGAAAGAGCCGGTTTTAAAAGAAGTAAAATCGGCGGTTTTCGGAGAAACCGATTACAATTGTTTGTAGCTCTTGAAAATAGAGCGCTGCCAGGCCGGCGGCAGGACGGTAAACGATTTATATGCCGCGAGTTTGAGGCGGATGAAAAGCCGGGCCCAGCCGGCATGAGGATAGTTCCGGCCGTGCAAATCAATAAGCGCGAGTCCCCGGCGAAATTGCTCAATTTTATTCATGGAGCTGATATTTCTGGCACGCAGAGTGAAGCGCACGGCGTAGTCCGAGAGATTGCGCAATTTGCCGACTGTGCCCAGCTTAAGCCATAGATCGTAATCCTCGGCGTGGCGCGCTGTCTCGCTCTGATCATAGCCACCGAAGCTGAGCGCCGCTTCCCGCCGGAACATCACGCTGGAATGCGTAAAACAGTTCTTGAAAAGAATCCGGCGGCGGACACTCTGGTCGCTCACGGGATTTAAGAAACGGAACATCTCCCGGCCAGATTCGTCTTGAACAATGACTCCGGTGCCAACCAAAACGTAGTCCGGATTTTTATCCAAAAATTCCTTTTGTTTTGCGAGCTTCTCGGAATCGGCCCATTCATCGTCATCATCAATCCTGGCGACGTACGGTGCCCGCGCCGCCTGCAGGCCGGCATTCAGGGTTTTTTGTATGCCCAAATTTTTTGCGTTGCGCAAATAAACCAGCCGCTTCTCGTCCGGAAAGGATTGCCGCACCAGATCCGAGGTGCCGTCGCTCGAACCGTCGTCGATCAATATAATCTCAATATCCCGCAAGCTCTGTGCTAGAATGCTTTGGATGGCGCGGCAAATCAGGTCTCGGCCGTTATGGGTGGGCAGAATAACGCTCACTGCGACTTGCGTAGGCATATTTTAATTATGCTAACACAAAAAAACGCTGAACCGGACAAGCTCGGCCTTGGCCGGAATTATTTTTATGTCGCTTCTAAATGATTTTTTTCTGCCTAAGCCCCTGTGGCTGCTTTCGGGAATACTCTTAGGCTATGTCCTATCGCTAAGCAAAGAAGCGCAGAGGTCTTCGTATTGAGCGGCAATTTCCTCCCAAGTGTGTTTTTTCCGCCAGAGCTGCTTGGCCCGCTCGGCTAACTTTCGGCTTTCTTCGGGGTTGTCCAGAAGGTCGTTGGCGACCACGGCCATTTCGCCTGGCGATTTGACGATTTTTACAACGTCCTGATGGTCTCGGACGTTGCCCACATCGGTGGTTATAAACGGCAGCCCGGCGGCGAAAGATTCATACATGACCAGCGGCGCACACTCCAATTTAGAGCCGAAAAGGAAAAGGTCGGCACTTTTGTAGGCGGATAGAACTACATCCCGCTGTTTGCCATTTACCAATTTCAGCCGAGAGTGAATGGCGCTGGAGGCAAAACAAGGAAGATAATCTAAGAAAAAATGCTTCCAGGTCCGCCAGCCGTAGGAAACCAATGGCTCACCAATGATTAGGAGGGTTGCATCCTGTCTTTTCATAGCCGCAAACGCCCGCCGAACAAAAGCGTGCCCCTTAAGCACATAGTGGTTGGCAACGGTGATAAGTAAATACTTCGTTTTGACTCCCAGTTTCTCCCGAATAGCGAACGTATCAGCAGCTAAAAATTCTTCGGCGGCGGCACCATTGGGAATAATCACCGCTTTATCGCCCAAACCGTGCTGGTCACCGAAACGCTTGTCCTGATAACTCGGGGACATATACACCAGGCGCGCGTATTTACCAAGATAGTCGGGCAGTTTTCGGAAATAATCGGCGTAGCGCCTATCTTTAAGCGCGGAGTAGCCGCAGGGCACAAGTATTTTCTTGGCTGCAACTTCATCCAAGACCCCGAAAGCCAAATCGGTAGTCCAAGATTGAGCCGCGTAATTCACTATAACGTCAAAATCGCTACGCACCAAAAAATCCCGGTAGCGCTTTATCTCGCCAGCCCCGCCGTTTATTCCCCGAATTAAATTGCCGCTTAACCTAAACTCCCGAATGTGGACGCCGTTCAGAAGTGTGGTTCGCCGCCCAGTCAGAAATGTGGTGGCTACGGTCACTTGATGGCCGCGGCTTACCAGCCGTTGCGCTAGCTGCTTTACCACCTCCTCCGCACCGCCCTTATGCGGCTCATAAAATTCAACGGTGAAAAGAATTTTCATTTATCTCTAAATACGTCCCCCAGCCAGACCTCCAGCAGTTTGTTGTTCTCCGTTCCCGTCAGATATTGGGATAATATTTCCCTCACTGCCCTACGCTCGTCTATATCCGCGCCACTCTTTCTGCAAATCACGGTTATGTTTGGAAGTTTGGCCTTGCCAAACTTCTTGTAAGCTGGGAGTGGCAAAAACATGCCGATCCAGTTAAAAAACGGGGACTGGAAATATCCGGCTAAGTCGTTACTTATTCTCTGGAGCCGGATATCCCGGAAACCCAACGCGCCGAGTACAAAAAGAAATTTCTTTTTGTCCCAAAAGTCCTTATGCAGCGCCCACGGCGCCTCTTGCGAGCCGAAGACGTGCCGGCCGATTTCCATGCGCGTTTTTCGCCCGCTTAAAACATAGTACCAGGCGCACCTTCCGAAATCCGGCGTTTCCAGGTGCAGCACGCCGCCGGGCTTCAACCACCTGCGCCACTGAAGCAAAAGTCCCAGAGCTTCCACCCGGTTAAAATGCTCGAAGACATGATGAGCTCTGATTTCCACAACCGAGGCGGATGGATATTGAAGCGTCCGGAAGTCCGCATATTTATCCACCCTCGGCCGCAGGAGGGTATGTTCGCTCAGCGGGAAATCAATGTTCACATAACCATCCAGATATCTCTCGCCGCAACCCAGATGTAATTTGATGTCTTTTTCCGGGGTCATATTTTTAATTCGCTTTGCCCACTATATACCATAACCAATACATACGCGGTAGAAGCGGAACAACGCGGAAGGGTGTGCAGAACAACGCTGAAAAATCCATTTTTGAGATAGCTTCTAAAAATTAACTATGTTTCTAGGGTACAGGCCCAGCCCAATCACAATGCCTATTAGCAAAATCAGAAACAGCAAAAAGTATTTGTTACTCAAAACGCGTTCCGGGTTTTGGATAAAGGACTGTTTCTGATAGGCGATCACAAACAACCAGACGATAAAAACAATGAACAACGGCATGCTGATTATCAGGTTTTTTTCGTAGCGGACCACTAAAACCCCCAGCATAAACATAAAAGCGCTCACCGCCCCAACCATGGCTAATAATAGGTTCCTCTCGTCGTAAAAACGGAAGCTTTTGCGGTAAAGCACGGCCCGCTCGTAATCGCCTATAAAACGAATCTCGGCGAAATGCTTGGCAGCCATGAGAAAAATAGTGAACGCCCAGACCGCGACAAATATAGACGCGGGAAAAACCGACGTGGAAACGGTGAACCAGCCGATAAGCAAGCGAATCGGACTATTGACGGCCTCCAGTATGAAATCCGCGTAGGCCACATCCTTCAGCCGAATCGGCGGGATATTATAAGCCAGGCCGCTTAGTAATAAGCAGCTGTAGGCCAAAACCAGCAAATACGCCTGGGTTAGAACAATCATCGCTGCGCCAACCAGGTAGAGAATTACTGCTACGAGCACAATCGCGCTGCGATTAACCGCACCCATGGGTATGGAACGATTCTTTTTCTCTGGATGATGTGCGTCGGCTTGCGCGTCTAACGCTTCGTTAAGGGCATAATTAGCCGAGGACAAAACACACACGGCCACCAACACAAAAACTAGGCGCGGAATATCCAGGGTCGCCCCGGCATCCAGATGCAGGGCCAGCAGTGCGCCGACGATTACATAAACGTTGATATACCATCTCCGCCAGCGAAGCGTTTTGAGCATTATTTCAATTGTTTATGTATCTTGCCGCGACGCACCAAAAAAACATGCCTGGCCGGGCGCATAAGCGGCTGGTCATCATAGGAATCGGTATACAGGTCAAAGTCCGCTAATTGCTCGGCGCGCATAACTTTCAACTTTTCGTCGTACCACCACGTATTAAATTGAGCGAAGTCCGGCTGGTAGCGTGTTCCCCGGATGATATATCCCGCATCTAGCCCGGATTGCGCCAGACATTCTTTGATCAACGGCTCCCAGGAAGCAGAAATTATATAACGTCTAGCATACTGCGCCCGCAAGCATCGCTCCAGGTCGCGACAAAGATAACCGGCCAATCTGGGTACATACCGCGCAAGAATCCATGAACTGTGCGTATCCATATATCTAAGCACGTAAAACTTGAGTCGCCGACGAAACGGTTTCTGCCACGACCTCGGCAGAAATGCCACGGCGCAAGTACACAGACAGCCCCAGGCGAATATCTCCGGCCTCAAAAACAAGCGCTCTCTCCAAATTATATAGCGCACGGAGTCAATCGCAATCAGTGTTTTATCAAAATCAATGACACAGGTTCTAGCCACGTTTTTGGGCCACGATGTAATAATGACCATAGGCACCGGCGGTATATTGAATAAAGCGGAGTATTTTAAAGCCGGAATCCTCCAGGCCATCAATAAGTTCCCGGGCGTTCATCTCCTTGGTCCTGGAACCGGTGGAGACAAAGTCGCTGAAACGATTGAAATATTTGCGGAACAGGAGATCATCCCGCATTTCCTTGATAATCAAGACGCCCCCGGGCACAACAATGGAAAAAAGCTTTTTTAAGAAGCGGCGTCTCTCGGCGTTATCCGAAATATGATGCAGGACATCTATATTGGCTACCACATCGAACGCTTGACGGATTATATATATGTCTTTAAAAACCGTAACCGTCGGCAGGGTTCGTTTTAAATAATCTATTTTCTTGTCCCAAACTTCAACCGCATACAGCAATTTGGTTGGAGTGATTGTAGATAATAGATACCCGTTACCCGCACCGACATCCATAAACGATTTTCCCGGAGACAGATATTCGTTGATGTCTTCCGGGAGCGGACCGGTAAATCGGCGCAGCCACTTCAGAAATGTTTCGGGCAAAAAATCGCTTAAGCCGGGCGTGTCCATGGTTATTATTCACTCGCAAGAATACCCGCCTGCGTGGACGAAGCCACTTCGGCGAGGCGAAGGCCCGCCCCGCCTCGGCGGGG
>JBBUAX010000083.1:0-6416 GCA_038058515.1 Patescibacteria group bacterium | reverse complement strand
ATTTGTGGCAATGATTGAGTTATCGCAATATCAGAGCCGTAAGGCGACTTCGTCTTCGCGTGTTGTATATGCATAGATTTTACAGCAAATGGGGAGGGGTGAATAACCGCGCGACCGCTCGCAGTGCGGATACCGCACCGCTCAGCGGTGCGGTTATTCATTAATTGTACGCCCAACGAGCCCGGTAGCGCATATAGTACGGGGTGATATCCGGAATATTTATATATCGTACGTACCATTCCACGGCCTTAAACCAGCCGTCGAACGGCAAGGCAAGAGGTTGGTTGCCTCCAATAATCTCATCGAATATCCGGCGCGTATGTTCGGCATCTTTAATTTTTATAAGCGAGGAGTCGGTCGAGTCCTGTCGGCTCAGGTAGTACCATGCATTGGCTATCTTGCCCCGAAAGTCATCACTGATTACATCCGCATCCTGGATGACGGCGCGGTTGAAATCTATCCGCCGCTTGGTAAGTCGTATGCCGGGAGCGGAAGGCCCATCGGCAATGGCGACCTTAGCATCCAGCTCGTCGCTGAAGACGGGCTCGTTATTATAGTTATCGGTCAGGTAAGTGGGAACGTTCACCAGCACAAAGTTATCTGCCGGAAGGTGGGCGGAGCTGACTTTCTCCGCAACATCTTTATATATGTTCATCTGTACTTTATAGGCGTCTATATAGTTATCCCGCTGAATACCGAAAGACGCGGCATGCAAAAGTACAAATATTACGATACCGTATCCTAAGATTTTCGTATTAGCGCGGACGTAGAGACTTAGACATCCCACAAGTCCGGCTGCTAAAATCTGGAAGCCGATCAGACCACGATTGTCATAGCCGTGAATTGTTGGCAGGGTTCCAGCCAGCGCGTAAAACACGGCCACGCCCGCCAGGGCCATACCAATGATTTTGAGAAGTTGGCTGCTGCCGCTCTCGGACCGGTTTCCGGATTGGGAGTGCCCCCGGCGCCTGCCCGCCATCGCTACGCTCCGGCGCTGGCAGGCGGGCATCCGGGCCAAAAGATATACGGCCATAACCGCCATGGAACCGAGGCTAAGCGGCGACAGCCAGGCCAAGCGGAGTAAGGCGCGCCACAGCAATATGGGTATATCCATAAGCATTACGAATAGAAACTTGGAAATAGCTGCGGGTATGATTGCCCAGCCTCGAAACCTCAGCCGGGAGATGTCCTCGAAAAAACCCGGGATAATTAATTTTTGATATATAAAGACGATCAGTACCACTAATAGAATCGGGACAATATAACGCAAAAAGTAGCTGATATATTCTGATTTGCGGGCTCGCCTCGCCATAGCCTTTCGGGTCTGAGCCTCAAGATCGAAGACCTCCGGCGAAGCGCGGGCGCGCCGGGCGGCGACTTCTCCGTGTTTAATAAGAGGCACCAGGGCGTTAATGATAAAAAGTGGCAAGCTGGCTTCGTACAGCAATACCGAGATTAGAAGGCAAAGAGCAGAGAGGACGCTGTAAACCAGCTGCTCTTTTTTTAAATAGCCTAGCAATAGAATTAAAGATAGCGCCCAAAAAAACACCGAGGCCGAGCCCATCAGCATTACCGCGGAAGAAAAAACGACCGTTGAGGAGAAGCTGGGGATCGCGGCGATGGCGAAGAACACGCTGGCGGCAATATCGCCCAAAAAACGCTTAAGAACATAGGCCACGGCAATTACCGCACTAAGCCACAGCAGGCTATTCAGTATGATATAGGGCATAACATGCTTGCCAAACGACATTGAGGCCACGGCAAAAAGCGCCGGGGCCAGCGGCCTATTGGAAAATTGCGGGAAAAGCGACGCATACACCGACTTAAAGCCGGTATGCTGCTGGGCCGCATTGATAATCGACCAATCGTCAACCACCGGCCCGCCGTTCCATATGAAAGGCGCATACATTCCCAAAACAAAAAGCAGCCAAACAACCACCAGACCATATTTAAAAGATGGCATTGCAAATTTAATCCTACAATCTTAGGGTTTTGGCTATAAATAATTTCAGCTTGTTTTCCAGATATTTCCCGTAAATCAGACTACGATAGGGGCGCAGTTCGTCGCGCGACCAAACTTTACGATAAATGTTGGCGAGGGCTTCGTAGCTTGTCCTTCTGGATTTCGACGTCTGCTCGGGGTGAATACGGTATCCAGCCAAGGCCTCGGCTACAAAATCAAACTTGACATGCGGCGCCAGCCGCAGCCACAACTCGTAATCTTCGCCTATTCGCAGTTTGTCGAGATCCTCATCAAAAAAGCCGCATTGAACCAAGGCGCTCCGTCGCACAACTACCGAGGAAAGGGGTATGAAATTCCTGCGCAACAGCTGCGCTACTACCATCCCCCGACGCAGACCGCCGGCCATTTCTGAATATTTCGTGAATCGGAAGTTTGCGCCAAAAAATCTGGCATCGGAGAAAGCCATGCCCACCTCGGGGTCGTTAAAAAGTTTCGTCTGTTTGACTAGTTTGTCCGGGAACCAAATATCATCCGCATCCAAGAAAGCAATAAACTCTCCCGGGGATGATTTTATTCCTCGGTTTCTGGCCGCCGCCGGTCCGGTTTTCACATTCCAAGACAGATAACGCACCCTACCGGAATCTATATATGGTTTTAGGATAGCCATGGTGTCATCCTCCGAACCGTCGTCGGCAACAATAACCTCCAGTGGCTTGTAAGTCTGAGCTAGGGCCGAATCCACCGCTTCTTTTATATAGCGAGCGGCATTGCGCGCAGGAATTACAACCGAAACCAGCTTATTCATAGAGTTTGTATTATTTTCACAAACTTCTCCGCGCAAATTTTATCGGTGAAATTCTCCAGAGAGTAGCGGCGAGGGGAAAATTGGGACAAATTATTCAAAAATTGTTCCAGCTTGGCCGGGAAGTCGTCTGCACCTTTAAATTCCAAGCCGCATTCCGGGGTAAGATACGGAGCATTGGTGTCGCCTATAAACTTACAGCCATAATCCTTTCTTGCCCAATAGCCCCGGTCCCAAACCAGGGTGGGCACGTCCAGCATCCAGGCCTCGTGCAGCGCTAAGCCCTGACTTTCAAATGCAGTCAAATACACCATATATTTTACCTGTTTCAGAAGATGCAGGTAGTCCTGCCGCCGGAAATTGCCGTAAGTTAAAACCTCCGTCTTTGCTCTGGCCGCCTGAAGCACACGGACAACTTCCGAGAATAAATTTTCCTCTGTCTCTTTTTTATAAATCAAGACGAGGTCGCGCTTTTCGCCGCTCGGCGCGAAAATCTCGGTGCCTGCCGCCCAAATCCTTATTCTTTTGCAGAAATCGGTGCCGAAGCTGCAATAAAAATCCTTAACCCACGCCGAGGGCACAAGCACAACGTCAATCGCCGGATCCATGATAACTTTCTCTTGGTGCACCGGCACTATAACTATGTTCGGGCCGGTAACCAGTTTCTTTATCTTGCCCTCTTTTTTTCTGGCAACCGCCCATTTTAGCGCCTCAACTTCGCTCGGCACATATACCGTCTCTGCAGAGAATATCTCCTCCAGCGGAGGATTGAGCTTATAAGCGTAGTTCAACTCCCCGAGACCGCGCAACAAGCTTTGAAGCACCGCCTCCGGTCCGCGGGAAGCAGACTGGCGAGTAATGAATAAAAACAACCGCCGAATCAGGGACTTCAGATGTTGTACGTTTATGACCCTTGTCCGCGGGGAACGGGTTAATATTGCAAGCTTGGTCATGGAAGCGCCCGTCGGATCACCGACTCTATACGACCTATGTTCCTGTCTATATGAAAAAGAGATATAGCTTTAGCTTTAGCCAGCTTACCCATGTCTCTCATCTTTCTCTTAGATTTGTCCTCGGTAAAAAACTTCATAGCCGCGGCATAGGCCGGAACGTCGTCTACCTCGGCTACAAAAGCAAAAGGTTTGTCCAGATATTCTAAGTGCGCGTTCCAGTATCTGGACTTGTGACTAATTATCGGCTTCCCAGAAAGCATGGCTTCAGCAATGTTCAGTCCCATGGTCTCCCCGTCTTTACGGAAATGAGCCAGAACGTCTATCGCCGCGTAAAATGCCCAAATGTCTTCTTCTTTTGCGCTCGGTGGCAGAAAATGAACATTTATAATTCTCTCTTCTCTTACTATTTTTTTCAGTACGGGCGGCGGCGCCATTATAAGATAATGTGTGCGGGGATGCTCTGTGACTACCAATTGAAATGCCCGGATGCCAATCGGGTCAAAGATGTTGTCTTCCGGCCGGCCGATTCGGCCGAAAACAATGTCCGCCTCGCCTATTCCAAGCCTTGCGCGCAAGGCCCTGCCGCGCTTTTCCGCGTCTGCATCCGGTTCCTCGCTGGGTATCGGGATAACTTCGATTTTATCCCCGGGCAGCTCTTCCTTTAAAATCTCTGCCAGCAAGTTAGATATACACATGTGCTTTCTAATGTTCTCCTGCGGGTTGATTCCGCCAAAGATATTCACAAAAACTATGGGCAGTTTTGATATATTTGCAATCGGATACTCGGGATAACCGGCTCCAGCGGTTATAACCAAGTCGATATTATTTTTCTCTAGGATATCGAATATACTGGGCCGCATCCCCTTTATGTAAAACGGCCATTCGCCAGATACAGAATCATAGGAAAAATCAATTAGGTTTACACCGGAACTTTTAAGGTATTCTTCCCGTCCGTGCGGTTCTTGTGAGGAATACATAAAATAAACTTCGTATTTATCCTTGTTGAGATGTTTGGCCATAATCTGCAGAAACTTTTCGCTTCCGCCAAAGCTCATCCCGCTAGCATGATAAAAAAGAACGCGCGGCTTCGTATTTTTCAGTTGGGGCACAAAATCAAATTTACCAAGGCGGCGAACGCGCCAGATCTGCCACCAACGGTATGTTCTCCGCAGGAACCGATACAAAGATCTGGGTAGGTACTTTTTCAGCTTCTGTTTCATATTTGTCCAGCGTTGCGAAACAAGACAGGATAAGCTCTGTAAAGGTCCGTGCGTAAGTCAGCGTGCTTTTCGGAATGGAGCGCGAGGTACATATCTACCCCATCTTTTGGCTTAAAATCGCGACCGACCACCTCTAGTTCTCGCTCCCCAGGTATGAATATTTCATAACCCACCTTCCATAACAGTTCCTGGGTCTCCAAATAAAATTCATTTCGGAAACCACGTTCACGCATCGTAAGCGCAGACTCATAAAATATAACCGGCTTGGTCTTGGTTAGGATGCTTCTGGCCCCTAACAAAACCTGAAATTCATACCCTTCCACGTCTATCTTCAAAAAGTCGGGCGGCTTAAGCCCCTGCTGTTTTGCGAAATCATCCAGCGCTACCATTTCTACCTTTCTAGCTTCGGTCTCGGGGTTGCCCAAAAATTCCTTTTTTAAAGTCGTACCGCTGCCCGCCAGGTAAACATCAACCGTACAATCTTTTTCGCCAACAGCCACGCCGAAGACGGAGAGGTTCTTTTCCAGGCGATTCAGCTTGATCGTTTCCTGTTGAATCATGTTGAACTCCCGGACCGGCTCAAAGGCGTAGCTAGTAACATTGCCTCTCCCCAAGTAAGCGGCGAGCACACCGAAATAACCGGTGTTGGCACCAATATCGTAAAAAGACATTTTGCTCTTCTTTTTGCCTAGTGTTTCCATAATGTACTTCACCAAGTACGTACTCCCCGGCTCCACTACGCCTCCACTCAAAACTCCGTAGGCAATATCTGCGCTATCACCGATGTTGCCGCAATACCAAAAGCCCAATTTGGACTTTACCGCCAGCCGCGGCAAGCTCCCGATTAGCGCGATGGTATCCTCAAAAACAAAAAACCGGCTGCCCCCACTCCGAGCTAAACGAAATGCAAGCCGCAATACGCGGTTGGGCAAAGACGGGACTATGCGGATCAGGCCGCGCATTACCCCAAGAACCATCTTTCTAACTGTCGTCATTTCCAAGCTCTCGGCTTAGGACGGCCTACTACTCGGTAGTGCCGCTTTTAGGGACCTTTTAACCGACGCAGGTAAAATTCTTTTAAGCCGTGTCCAAAGCTTAGCTTTCAGATATCTCTCGGGATTAGTAAGGTTGAATTTTCTCACCTTTTCTTGTGCTTTAGCCGCATCTTTTTCCCAGTGGAAAACAATTTCAGTATTACCAGCTTGGTTGGTCAGTCCCCGGATAACCAGGGTGGGTTTCAAAAAATCAAACGATCTCCGATTAAAGCGCCACAGATGCTCTGCACAGTCGCTCCAAGAGTTTTTGTACGGGACTATTATGGTCAAGGTCGATCCTGCCCTGCCCAGCAAATAAGCAGCCAAATTCTTTGGGTCATCAACATGTTCAAGTGTGTGCGAGCTCAGAATGTGGCCAATCGGAAAGTTGCTTTTCGTAAACTCCTCAACGGTTAGAAAGTTGCAGGTCGGGTATTTTTTCCT
>JBBUAX010000082.1:0-1884 GCA_038058515.1 Patescibacteria group bacterium | reverse complement strand
GTTTTTAAGCTCGGGAATATCCGTCTTAACCGCCGGCGCTTTCTCTTTGGCCAATTTCAGTTTTTGTTTCAGATTCCACAACTGCAAGAGGAACAGATCTTCAAAAGCGAAGCGCTGCTTGGCTTCCGTGGCCTGGTCGATCCTTTGGGGGAAATGGACGTTGCGCAGGGCGGTGTTTATCTCCGGCAGGCGGTTTTGGCGCCGCACCTCCGGCGGCAGCCAATCGTCCTGAAGCGGCAGATGCGACAGGATCGGCTGGACCAGGAAGCGGATGCCTTTGGAGGTGAGACCGCGGGTTTCCGGATAAATGGGCACTAGGCGTGCGGTATGCTTAGGGCCGCGGATAGACGTGGATGAAGAGTCGAGCGCGGATTCACGCGGAATATTTTTTGCATAACTTTGGGATACAAGCTCATAGGTGGGGTGGCTCAGATAAATATCCTCTTCGGACACCGCTACTTTGCCGGAGAAGTTGGCCAGATGGCCGGGGCGCAGGACGTTTTTTAAATACGGCTGATTGAACCACACCGCGCGGATAACGCCGGAGTCATCCTGGATCTTGGCCTCCACCACGGTCATGTGTTTACGCCAGGTACGGCGCAGCTCCACGGATTCGATCACGCCCTGGACGGTGGCGTGCTGGCCCGGCTCCAAATCGCTTATTTGATAGACCTGGGAAAAATCTTCATAGCGGAAAGGGAAGTGATACAAAAGATCGCGGACAGTTAAAATGTTCAACTGCTTAAGGCGTTGGGCGAAGCGCGGGCCGACGCCGGGGATGGAAACCAAAGAAGTTTGAAGGTCAAGCATGCTTATATTCTGAACGGATCAAAATTTTGTTGGCGCAGGTTTACGATTGGTAAAAACAATGGCTGCGGCAGGTGATCCCAAGTGAACCATTCCCAGCCATCGCACTTGTGGGGTTCTTTAACTGCCGGTTCGCCGGGTTCGGCGTCAGCGATTATGAAGAGAGTTACATAATGCTTGTCTTCTTCTAGCATCACATCGTTGGTGAACGGACCGAGACATAGTTTTTTTATTTTTAACCCTGTTTCCTCGAATACCTCGCGCCTAGCACAATCCTCAACTGTTTCATTAAACTCTAGATGTCCTCCGGGGAACGCCCAAAAACCAGCGGCGTGTGAGCCCCTGCGTCTCCCCAATAAAACTTTTCCGCTTCTGCGGATGACTACGGCTACGCCGACGCGTGGATGTTTGTCCATGTGTCCGCCCACCAGGAGTCGAACCTGGAACCTTCGCTTTAAGAGAGCGCTGCTCTGCCAGTTGAGCTATGGGCGGGCGTCAAGTTCGATAATTCGGACTACATTATACGATGTATTGTAGTAAGGTGCAATCAAGGGCACCTCCTTTGGATTTAGGCGAAAGTATGGCAGATTATACGTAGAAGGAGGACCTATGAAGTGGCCAAAGGATTCCCGGCCGTTTGAGGGTTGCCGCGGCGGCGACCGACAGGTGACCAGCTACTTTCAGAGAACCTGCGCCGGGCGCGCGACTTTCGTGCCGTTTTCCGGCCACGAAGTGAGTGTGATTCACCGCGCAGTAGTGGTCATCGATCGGCGAGAGAAGGAGAAGCGGGCGCATAAGGAGTGAGCGCCCGCTTTCGGTTTATATTGGTGCCTCTGAATAGCCCCTATGCAAGGCGGTATTGTTGATAGCATTTTCCTCCGACCGGAGGAAAATGCTATCAAGTGGTTTACATGAAGTGTGGGGTAAAATTCGAGCAGTTTGTGCTCCCGCCAGGATTCTCCGCCCGAGGCGGATGCGCCTTTGGCGCAGCACCCACAATCTCTTGGTTCCCCGCCCGTCAAAGCTTGCGTCCCGGAGAGGATTTGAACCCCTAACCTCTTGGTTCGAAGCCAAGCG
>JBBUAX010000081.1:0-3840 GCA_038058515.1 Patescibacteria group bacterium | reverse complement strand
CCTCCCGCGCTACGCCGGAGGCTTCGGCGAGGCGAGCGGCCAGACCCTCTTGAACCTGTTTTTGTATCTCGGTAAGAAAATTATCACGGTCCAGGGTAATTTTGCTTTGGGCGAGTTCTACCGGCCCGGTAAGCCCCAGTATGTCCGAGAGCGCATTCGCCGACAGCCCGATGGCGCCGTCAAACTTTATCCCATCCGCCGAATATTTTTTAGATGATTCCAAAAACTCCAGAGTTTTGCGGGCCGAGGCGCGAAAATCAAAGAACCAATTGGCGTCCGCTGCCCGCCATCTCTTTACAATAAGCTGGAGCGGCTTGGGCGGGACTATTTTGGCGTCCATTTCCCGGTCGGCGTCGTTTATGTCATAGACCTCTATTTTTTCCACGCTCCCGCCCTTAAGCCAGATCTCGGCAAAGCTGCCGACAAATCCCCCGCCGGGACGCAGCTCCGACGGATTTTCCAAAAACACGATAAGACGGTGCGCGTCCGGGGACTTCAGCCACGGCACAAGCTGGTCCAAAAATTGCTTGGCCTCGGTAAAGTCCAGCTGCCATGAAAGATAGTCGCCGGCAAACGGAAGCGCGCCGCGCCCGGCCAGCCGCTCCCCGGAAGCTATAAGCTCGTTCAAGCGCCCCTGAATCGTCTCCAATCGAGTTATCAGTTCCCCGCCGCGCTCATCCAAAACAACGCTTACCCAGGAATTTTGCAGCTCTGATGCTTCGTTCACCAGAGCAAAAAGATTGGAACTCATCACCTGGATATCGCCGAAGGACGAGAACGCGGACTCAAGCAAGGGCTGGAATTCCCGCCAATCCTTAAAATTCCAATCGGTAGTGTCCGCATCGGCACTCACTCCGCCGGCCGGTGAATTCGCCAAATCACCGAAGGCAGCTCTGGCGTTCTCCAGCTGGGATACAGCGGAGTTTAAATCCCGAAGGCGGGTGTAGTAAAAACCGACGCCGTACACCACAGCCGCGAGAACCACCGCAACCAACCCCAAAATGACCAAACGCTTGGCCCATCGCCGGCCCGCCGGCAAGAGCTTGGACTCGGGCGTAAACCGTCCCAATCCATCGCCGGTCTTATCCCCGGGCCTAATGTCACCAGTGTCTTCAGGCATTGTCTTCAAGATTCTAACCGTCTATATATAAAAACTCAAAGGCTGCTTTCGGAGAAAAACTTTTTCTCCAATTTCCTATGGGGTATAATTTAATTATGACCATAAATAACTCGCGGCTCTGGGGCTGGCTCACGGTCGGATTGATTTGCGTGGTGTCCTTCGCCCTTATGCTTTATTCCTCCAATCGGGAATCGGCAATTATGGATGAGCTGGCCCATATTCCCGCCGGCTACGGTTATGTCCGCTACCTGGATTTCCGCTTGAACCCCGAACACCCGCCGCTACTCAAAGCCGCATCCGGCATACCATTGCTTTTCGCGGACTTAAAATTCCCGACGGAAAGCCGCGCCTGGGTGAGCGACATAAACGGCCAATGGGAGGCCGGCAGTAAATTCTTATACGAGTCCGGCAACAATGCCGACAAAATAATCCGCCTGGCCCGCCTGGCCCCAATCCTCCTTACGCTTCTACTTATAATCTTCGTATATTTTTGGTCGGCGCAGCTTCTCGGGTATTACTGGGGCATTCTGCCGGCGCTTTTCACCGGCCTCTCGCCCAACATCCTGGCCCACGGCCATTATGTTACCACCGATGTTGCTGCCGCTTTCGGCATTGCCTTCGGCGCTTATTTTTTCATAAAGTTCCTGCTCCGGCCCGCCAAGAGAAACCTGCTCTTTGCCGGTTTGGCTTTTGGTGTTGCCCAACTCGCCAAGTTTTCCGCTGTCCTGCTCATTCCATACTTCCTGATAATCATAACCGTTTTTTACATCGCTAGCGTGGCGCGGGATTGGACCAAGACCCAGGCCGCGGCGCGGCTCAAGCGTTTCGGCGTCCGGGCTCTGCGCTATTACCGCGCAACCATAATAATTTTTGTCATTGGCTATGCCCTCGTCGTTTATCCGGTATATACGCTCTTCACCTGGAATTACCCGCAAACGAAACAAACCGCAGACACGGAGTTCGTCCTTAGTTCTTTTGCCGGCGGGCCGACGCCGGAGGGCGCAACCTGTAAGCCGATGCGCTGTCTCGCCGAACTGAATATCGGGCTGACTAAAAATCCCGTAACCCGTCCGGCGGCCCATTATATGCTCGGGGTGCTCATGGTCCTGCAGCGCTCCTCCGGCGGCAACAACGCTTATTTCATGGGCGAGGTTTCCGCCGGCGGTTCGCCGTGGTATTTCCCGCTGGTCTACGCGCTCAAAGAACCTCTGCCAATCTTAATTGTTATTCTTATTGGTCTCTTTCTTGGTCTGAAAAGATTTCTGAAAGCTACTATAAATTATAAACTGAAAGCTGGAAGCTATTTGTTGGATTATTTAAGCTTGAACTTTACCGAATTTTCCATGCTGGTCTTCGTGGTCATCTACTGGGCATGGAGCATCCAGAGTCCTTTGAACATCGGCTTCCGGCATCTCTTCCCGGCCCTGCCGTTTATGTATATCCTTGCCGCCGGCGCCTGGAAAAAGTGGGTGGCTTACTCGGCAGCAACTTCCGACGGCGATCTGACCGAGCGAATTAAAAGGTGGGCGCAGGTGCCAATAAAGAATATGGCCCTGCTCGTCATTGTGCTGGCTCTGGTTGCCGAAACAGCCATGGCCGCTCCCTATTTTATTTCCTATTTCAACCAATTCGGCAACGGGACCGGCGGCGGCTATCGTTACGCAACCGATTCCAACTACGATTGGGGACAAGATCTTCTGCGCCTCAAAGAATTTGTGGACGGGCGCAACAATGACGATAACAATGACAATGACGTTCAAAAAATCGCGGTGGACTATTTCGGCGGCGGCAGTCCCAAATACTATCTCGGTGATAAAGAGGAAAATTGGTGGTCGTCACGCGGCAATCCAGCGGATGAGGGCATAAAATGGCTGGCAGTATCGGTGAATGCTCTCCAAGGCGCAATCCAGCCGACCGCCCCCGGATTTAACCGCAAGCCGGAAGATGAATACCAGTGGTTAGTTCAGTTGCGTCCACCAAAACCAGGTATCGGAAATGTGCCGGAGCCGGATTATAAAGCTGGCACTTCTATCTTTATCTACAAACTATAAAACCAGCTTTATCCTGAGCTTGTCGCCCGTTCGATAAACTCAGGGCGGCCCTGAACGAGTTGAATGGGTCGAAGGATCGCATCGGAACTTCGATATTCGTCTACAAGCTCCAGTAATTCTAGTAACCTTCGGACGCCACAAATCACAGGTCAACACAGTGCTTTGCTATAGCAAAGCACTGTGACGCGTCATAACATCCTTACAATAACCGGCTATTTGGTCGCGTTATAAATCGCACTTATCTTGCCGGTTTTGTTTGCGAGCATAAGCATTCTTACGACACCACAAGTCGCAAATGTTTGCTATCACACGTAATAGCGCGCCATGCTTTATATTCCGTAATGTATTTCATGATTACTTGGTGGCGTTGTAGATGGCTTTTATCTCCGCGGCGCTAAGGGCGCGGGAGTAGATCCGGATGTCGTCAATGAGACCATTGAACAACCAAGCGGGGGTGGGATTTTCCATATATCCTATCCCAACATCCTTTGTATTGTCCGGCAAACCCGTCCCTTTCCAAGTTCCAACAAGATGAACCCATTTCCCAACTTCTAGGGTACCGGAAGGGGCTGTACTGCCTCCCTGATCAATTCCGTCTACATATAACTTAACTGACTCGGTTGTAGCCGCTCCATAAACCGAGAAGCCAGTTCCCGTCCCCCCGTCTGG
>JBBUAX010000080.1:0-15026 GCA_038058515.1 Patescibacteria group bacterium | reverse complement strand
ATGCCGGCCCAGCTGGTGAACTTCCGTCCAATTACCGCGGTGATCAAGGAATTCTTTTCGTCTTCGCAGTTGTCGCAGTTCATGGACCAGGTGAATCCTTTGGCCGAACTGGAACACAAGCGTAGGCTTAGTGCTTTGGGCCCGGGCGGACTTACCCGGGAACGCGCCAGCTTCGAGGTTCGGGACGTGCACCGCTCGCACTACGGCCGAATCTGTCCGATTGAAACACCGGAAGGTTCCAACATCGGCCTTATCAATTATTTGGCGAGCTATGCTCGGGTCAACAGCCTCGGTTTTTTGGAAACGCCCTATGTCCGGGTGAAGAACGGCCAGGTTACGGAGGAAGTGATATGGCTGGACGCGCTGGAGGAAGAAAAATATAAAATTGCGAGCGCCACGCCGCGGGATGAACACGGTAAAATTATAGGTCCGACAACCGATGTTCGTTTTGGCAACACCCTGACCACCTGCAGTCCGGAAGAGGTTGATTTTATGGACGTGGCGCCGAATCAATTTATAAGCGTAGCTACCTCGCTCATACCTTTCCTGCAGCATGACGATGCCAATCGGGCGCTGATGGGTTCGAATATGCAGCGCCAAGCTGTGGCCCTGGTCCGGCCGCAAGCGCCGTATGTCGGCACCGGCGAGGAAGAAAAAGCCGCTCAGGACTCCGGTTACGTTTTGAAAGCCGAAGGCGACGGCGAAGTGCTGGAAGTGGATGCCGCGCATATTAAAGTTCGGTATCGGAGCGCGGTTGGCAATTATGTTTTGGAAAAATTCAAGCGCTCCAACCAATTTACCTGTATTTCTCAGCGGCCGGTGGTTAGTGTCGGAGACAAGGTCAAAAAGGGCGACATTTTGGCGGATGGCCCGTCCATCGATAACGGCGTCCTGGCCCTGGGACAAAATCTTCTGGTGGCTTTCCTATCTTGGGAAGGTGCCAATTTTGAGGACGCCATAGTCGTCTCCGACCGCGTTGTCCGCGAAGACCTTTTTACCTCTATTCATATTGAGGAATTTTATTGCGACGTGCGCGACACCAAGCTGGGGCCGGAGATAACCACTCCGGACATCCCCAATGTTTCCGAAGAGAAGCTTAGAAACCTGGACGAAGAAGGCGTGATCCGTATCGGGGCGGAAGTTAAGGCCGGTGACATCCTGGTCGGCAAGATCTCGCCCAAAGGCGAGGTGGAGCTGACCCCCGAAGAAAGATTGCTGCGGGCCATCTTCGGCGAAAAGGCGCGGGACGTGAAAGACACCTCGCTTACCCTGCCGCACGGCAAGCGCGGCCGGATAGTCGGCGTAAAAATATTTTCCAGAGAGCGCGGCGATAAACTGGAGGCCGGCGTTATTAAACGGGTGCAGGTGGAAGTTGCGGTGCTGCGCAAAGTGCAGGTCGGCGACAAGCTGTCCGGACGCCACGGCAACAAAGGCGTTATCTCTCAGGTCCGGCCGGTGCAGGACATGCCCTATCTTGAAGACGGCACGCCGGTAGACATCATTTTGAATCCCTTAGGCGTGGTTTCGCGCATGAACCTGGGGCAGATTTTGGAAACCCACCTGGGTTGGGCGGCTTCCCGGCTCGGCTACCGGGCGGTTACTCCGGGCCTGCAGTCGGCGACCGAAGAAGATATCCGCGGTGAGTTGCGCAAGGCCGGTTTGCCGGAAGACGGCAAAGTGACTTTGAACGATGGACGCACCGGCCAACCTTTTGACCGCCCGGTGATGGTCGGTCAAATATACATCCTCAAGCTCAATCATTTAGTGGAAGACAAAGTGCATATGCGCTCCATTGGTCCTTATTCGCTTATTACTCAACAGCCCCTGGGCGGTAAGGCGCAATTCGGCGGACAGCGTTTCGGCGAAATGGAAGTCTGGGCGTTGGAGGGTTACGGCGCACGGGCCACTCTCCAGGAAATGCTGACCATAAAATCCGACGACGTTCTGGGCCGCTCCGCGGCGTATGAATCCATAATCCGCGGCGAGCCGATCAAGGGCCCGAACATACCCGCATCTTTTAATGTGTTGGTGAACGAGCTCAAGGCGCTGGGTCTGAACATCGAGCCGGTCTATGACTCGCCGGCTACGGCGCATAAGGACGAGTTTAAGGCGCTCAAAATAAGCGTGGCTTCGCCCGAAGACATTTTGAAATGGTCGCACGGCGAGGTGATTAAACCGGAAACTATCAATTACCGCACCCAGCGGCCGGAGAAAGACGGCTTATTCTCCGAGCGCATTTTCGGCCCGACCAAGGACTATGAATGTTCCTGCGGCAAATACCGCCGTATCCGCTACAAGGGCGTAATTTGCGATAAGTGCAACGTGGAAGTTACCCGCTCGGTCGTCCGCCGGGAGCGGATGGGCCACATTGAACTGGCCGCCCCGGTTTCCCACATCTGGTTCTTTAAGAGCGTGCCCTCCCGCCTTAGTTTGGTCTTGAATGTCTCCTCGGTAAAACTGGAGCGGGTTATCTATTATGTTGATTACATCGTCACCGACGTAGACGAAGAAAACCGCTCCCAGGTCTTATCCGAGCTGGGCAAAGAAGTTAAAAGCAAACTTAAGGGGCTGGGCACCAAAGACAAGCGTCTGAAGAGCGATATTAACGCCGAAGCCGCCCAGATTCGCGCCACCCTGGAAGACATGCGTCCCGGAAAGATACTCACGGAGACGGAGTATTTCAACCTGAGTAAGCAGTTCGGCAACGTATTTAAAGCCGGTACCGGCGCCGAAGCCATCCGCAAGATTCTGGAGAAGATGGAAGTACGCAAGGAGATCCAAAGAACGGAAAGGGCTTTAGAAGAGGCCAAAGACCCGCTTTTGGAGATCAAGCACCTGCGCCGCCTCAAAATGTTCCGGTCTATGCTCAAAAACGGCAGCCGGCCGGAGTGGATGATTCTGACTGTTCTGCCGGTTTTGCCGCCGGACCTGCGTCCGATGGTGGCCTTAGACGGCGGCCGCTATGCAACCTCTGATCTTAACGATTTATACCGCCGGGTCATCAACCGCAACAACCGCCTTAAAAAACTCTTAGAAATAAAAGCACCGGAAGTGATCGTTAAGAACGAGAAGCGCATGTTGCAGGAAGCAGTGGACGCGCTTATAGACAACTCCGCGCGTTTCGGCACCCAGCAAATGAGTTCCCAGCGCCGGCCGCTCCGCTCTTTGGCGGATATGCTCAAAGGCAAGCAGGGCCGTTTTCGCCAAAACCTTTTGGGTAAGCGCGTGGATTACTCCGGCCGCTCGGTAATCGTTGTTGGTCCTAAAATGAACATAGATGAATGCGGTTTGCCCAAACGTATGGCTCTGGAACTTTTCCGGCCGTTTGTCATAAGCGAAATCATTAAACGCAGTTTGGCCCACAGCATCCGTAACGCCAATCGGCTGATTGAGCAAGCCGGAGACGAAATTTGGGAAATTTTGGAAGAGATCGTCAGCAAGTACCGCGTGCTCTTGAATCGCGCGCCGACTCTGCACCGTTTAAGCATCCAATCCTTCAAACCGATACTGGTGGAGGGCTTGGCCATCCAGATTCCGCCGCTGGTTTGCACCGCCTTTAACGCGGATTTTGACGGCGACCAGATGGCCGTGCATGTGCCTCTTTCCGAAGAGGCCCAGCGTGAGGCGCGAGAAATAATGGATGCCGGTAAGAATCTGCTTAAACCCGCAACCGGTGAGTTAATTGCCGCCCCCACTCAAGATTTTGTGCTGGGTATTTATTATTTGACTCTGATGTATCCGGAGGCCAAGGGCAAAGGTAAGGCCTTCACGGATTATTCCGAGGCGCTTATGGCCTATGAAGTCGGCGCGCTGGATCTGCATGCACCGGTCCGGCTAGGCAATCTGCAAACCACCCTGGGTCGGGCTATGTTTAACGAGACCCTGGACTTGAGCGGCGAAGATTATGTGAATGAGACCATGAACAAGATGAAACTTTCCAAGTTGATGGAAAGGGTCATTGAGCTTCACGGTCACGATGGCAGTCGCAACGCGCTCTTCCGCGCTCGCATTTTGGGCTTTGAGATGGCTAGCCGCTCCGGCATAACCTGGGCTATGTCCGACCTGGTTATTCCGCCGGAGAAGAAAGAAATTGTAAGTAAAGCCGAGAAGGAAGTTATGTCTATCCGCGAGCAGTACAACCAGGGTTTTCTGACCGAAGCCGAGCGCCGGGCGAGGGTTATCGGTGTTTGGGAGCGGATTAAAAAAGATATTGCTCAGAAGGTCACCAAGGTTCTGCCGGTTGAAAATTCCATCTATCAAATAGTTGATTCCGGTTCGCGCGGGAGTTGGGCGCAGCCGATCCAGATGATGGGTATGAAGGGCTTGGTAGCCAATCCCAAAAATGAAATTATCGAGCTGCCGATCAAGGCCTCATTTAAGGAGGGCTTGTCCGTCCTGGAATATTTTATTTCCACTCACGGCGCGCGCAAAGGTACCACCGACACCGCGCTTAAGACCGCCCAAGCCGGATATCTTACCCGCCGCCTGGTAGATGTGGCTCAAGATATAACCATTCGGGAAGATGACTGTCGGACCAAAGAAGGCATAGACATCTTCCGGGGTGACGGCAAGGAACTTGGCCAACCGTTCAAGTCGCGGATATTCTCTAGGACCGCTTTGGAGGATGTGCGTATCGATCGGAAAATCGTTGTGCGCGCCGGGGAGATAATTGACAAGGAAATCGCGGATATAATTGACAAATCCAAGCTTGCCAGCGTGAAGGTCCGGTCGCCCCTAAGCTGCAAGACGCTCTATGGTCTGTGTCGCAAGTGTTATGGTTTTGATCTGGGCGTGAACGCGCCGGTCAAAATCGGCGCGGCGGTAGGCGTGGTGGCGGCGCAGTCCATCGGCGAGCCGGGCACCCAGCTTACTATGCGCACCTTCCATACCGGAGGCGTTGCCGGGCTGGATATCACTCACGGTTTGCCGCGGGTGGAAGAGCTTTTTGAGGTGCGTCCGCCGAAAGGCAAAGCGGTGCTTGCCGGCGTGGACGGCAAGATCGAGAAAATTGAAGAACGGGGCAGTTTGCGGATAATCACCCTAGCTGCCAGTAGCGAGGCCGGCAAACGTTCCCGCCGGGACAAAAAACTGGAGTATACCGCCCCGCGCTCGGCGCTGGTTTACGTCAAAGTCGGCGGCAAAGTTAAGGTTGGCGACCAGCTGTCCGAGGGCAACATCGACCTGCGCGAGCTCTTGGAATACAAAGGTAGCTTGGAAGTCGCACGCCACATCATCAACGAAGCTCAGAAGATCTACGCGGCCGAGGGCTCGGCTATCAGTAATAAGCACATCGAAGTAATCGTGCGCCAGATGTTCTCCAGGGTGAAGATCAAAGATGCCGGCGACGCTGCCGATTTGGTCATGGGCGAAATAATTGAGCGCGCCAAATTTTTGGAGGTTAATCGGGAATTGAAGCGCCAGGGCCGCACCCCGGCCAAGGCCCAGCAGCTCCTTTTGGGCATTACCCGGGTGGCGCTTAGCACCGAATCCTTCCTTAGCGCTGCATCTTTCCAGGATACGGCGCGGGTGCTGGTCAAAGCCGCGATTGAAGGCAGAGTGGATCCTTTGCGCGGCCTCAAGGAAAACGTAATTATCGGCCGCCTTATCCCGGCCGGCGACAAGAGCGTAGGCCTGCGGCCCCTGGTCGGCGGGGAGACGCAGGAATCCGGCTCGGATTTGGAAGAAGGCGCCGCTTCCGCCGGTGCAGTTTGACACGTTCGACGGCGCCCAAGCCCCACCCTTCATAGCGGGGAAGGAGATGCCGCTCAGTGTCAACCCTGAGCAAGCTCCGGCCTTTAGGCCGGAGAGTCGAAGGGTTGACGCCCAGGCCGGATTGCATTAGAGTTTCTACGCTTATTATGACCGAGGATACCAAGTTAAAGGACTACGAAATTTCTTACCTGGCCAAAAGCGAGGGCGGGGAAGAAGAAGTGCGCCAGGCCATAAAACGCGAGGCCGGGGAGATTTTATTGGATAACCCGGCGCAAAGGATTGTTTTGGCCTACCCCATCAAAAAAGAAAAATCGGCGTACTTCGGCTACGTCCATTTTCGTATGGATTCGGAAAGAATGGCGGCCCTGGACCACGACTTAAGGACCAAAGCCGATATTTTACGTTTCCTTTTGATCACCCCGCCGTTTGCCAAGACCCGATTGCGCAGCGCGCTTAGACCGCGGGCTGCGGAAACCGTGGAGAAAAAACCCGCACCAGCGCCGCCGACGCCGCTATCCAACGAGGACTTGGAGAAAAAAATAGAAGAAATATTAAAATAACAATCGCTAATCGAACCCTAATTTTATCTCGAATAATCCCCAATCTGCCTGTCTTTATTCGGGAACATTCGTGATTGTTATTCGGGATGGATTCGTGATATATTGTGAGCATGAACTTGAACAAGGTTCTCATCGTCGGGCGGATGACTGCTGATCCCCAGCTGCGGACCACTGCTGGCGGCCAGTCAGTGACCACTTTTGGCGTGGCCACCAATCGGACTTGGACCAACAAGGCCGGCGCCAAACAGGAAAACGCCGAGTTTCACAACGTGGTTGCCTGGGGCAGACAAGCGGAAATTGCCAGCCAGTTTTTGACCAAAGGTGCGATGGTCATGGTGGAGGGGCGCCTGCAGACCCGCACCTGGCAGGACAAACAAAATCAAAGTCATCGGGTGACGGAGATAATCTGCGAGCGGCTGCAGCTTGGGCCGCGGCCAGCGGGGGGCGCAGCGCCCAAAACACAGATGCCGGAGAAATCCCAAGAACCGCCGCCGGAAGACATACCCATAATTAATCTGGAGGAAGAAATCAAACCGGAGGACCTGCCGTTTTAGCTACGAAATACGAATTTTGTACGAATATACGAAAGAGTTGATTTATATTGGTTTTTGAGTTAACATGTATTTTCGTATATTCGTAAACTTTCGTAATTCGTAGAGAAACTCATGATTCAGTGCTTTTTTTGTTCCCAAAACCTGAAGGATGTTGATTACAAGGAGGTGATGCTTTTGAAGCGCTTCGTTTCCGGCCAGGCCAAGATAATCGATCCTAAGCACACCGGGATTTGTGCGACGCACCAGAGAAAACTTGCTCAAGCCATAAAGCGCGCCCGCCATATGGGCCTTTTGCCCTTTGTTCGCCGCTAGTCCTCCTTTAATTTAATTATGCGCCAGCCGTATGCTGTTACTATTATGTGTGGAAAACATACATATTTACAATCTAGATGGTGTCAAAATTAAATTAAGGGAGGACTAGATGATGTTTTTAGATAATCGGCTCGCAGAATGGCTTTTCGGCTTGGCTTATAGGCGGCCTTTTTTTGACAGCTTGGCGGTTTTTTTGGCCGAGCCGCTGCTTTATTTTCTTGTCTTGGGCGCGCTGGCTTTCATTCTTTTGGAGAGCGATATTCGCCGCCGCTGGTTTATTTTCGCGGAAGCCTGTCTCGTTGGGACTCTAAGCCGGGGCATTATAACCGAGGCCTTCAGTTTTTTCTATGAGCGGCCGCGCCCATACGCGGTCTATGGCTGGGAGCCGCTGGTAAGCGAGACGAGCAATTCCTTCCCCTCTGGCCACGCTGCCCTTCTCTTTGGTCTGGCCGCGATTCTCTTTATATACAGTCGCCGCTGGGGCATATGGTTCTTCATTCTGGCTTTGGTAAATGGCGCGGCTAGGATTTTTGCCGGCGTCCACTGGCCAACGGATATTCTGGGTGGCATAGCTGTCGGCATTTTAAGCGCCTGGCTCATCCATCTATGGCTTAAGCGCTACTTCCCCGGGCAGCAAATTGCCGAACCGCCCCGTTAGATAGAGCTCCGCTCATCTATAATGGGGCGAGCCTACCTACCGATAGGTAAGTTTGGTGGCGAACTCTTTTGAAAACGAGACGGCCGGATGCACAATTGCATCCGGCCCCTAACTCCGAAGACGAAAAGCGAGTCAGAGAACGCCTCCATAGAAGGCGGTGCTAACCACGCGCTCCGTCCAGTTTTCTGGTTCCTGTAAGCCACGGCCCAGGGCGTAGCGAATCTTTGTGATTGTCCAGCAGTCGCCCCGATCGATCTCGTGGCGATCGCCTTCGTGCCACACCCCTTCCACCGTTACCGTAGCGAAAAGATGGCCCCCTTTGTAGAAAGACACCTCTCGCACCAATCCGGTCCACGAGAATACGTCCCGTTGCCGAGGCTCCTGTCGAATAGGAGAGGCTACAACCTCGGAGAAGAATTCCGTTCGCCAGCATGGCTGGGGACACGACGGACTGTGGACCCCACGCATCACCTGGAGTAGGAATTTGGTTGCGACATAGATACTGGCCGTGAACTTGATCCGTGTCTCCATGACAACCTCCTTGTGCCCCGTGAAGGGGACAATGAGTCTTGGAAGGATAGAGGAGACCCTCCAAGACGTGACTAAATTAACCATACTCTTTCAGGTTGAACCTGTCAATGGGCTACTTCAGGACAATCTCGATTGTTTTTTGAAAATCTTTTGGCAGCTGCCGATTAAAAGAATAGAAAACATGGCCTGATGCCCCCTGTGCCTCTAAGACGTCCAAATTCTTCAACAATGCCAAATGGTTTGAAGTGGCCTTGAAGGAAATTTCAAGATCTCCCGCGATGTCGGTGACGCTCATCTTTCGGCCGTCGGCCAACATCTTAATTATCTTAAGCCGGTTGATATTCGCCAGGGCTCTAAAAACCACCGTCCACCTTTTCATGTCTGTTTCATTGATAATAAGATAATAAAGTAAAATAATCTAATAACCAGAGAGTATTTTTATTATAGGACAATTCTATGGAATTGTACAACAGAAACAGACGTGCGACGATTTTCTTACCCCGCTACGTCCTGTACTAAGCGGGCGTGATTAAAACGGTATTTGGCATTAGTGTGTGCAGTATTCTTGAATTAGTCCGAACCCGCCTTCGCAAAGCTTCGGACGGGCAGGCGAATTTTGTCCCGACCGCGGTCGCGGACGAGGAAGTCCCCCCGCCTGCGTGGCCGAAGCCACTCTCGCCTCGCCGGAGCCTTTGGCGTAGCGCGGGTCGGCGAGGCGAAGGCCCGCGAAAATCCGGAAAGGTCGTTCAGACTCTGAAGGGTCTTCAGACCCGATGGGCGGTGGCTCGTACTGAGCGAAGTCGAAGGGAGCCGCACCGACCTGTCCACCGAAGCTTTAGCGAAGGAGGATGACAATTTTCTCACTACTAGAAATCTACCGTAGGTATGACAAGTTTTTCTCTTGACCTGAGCCTGTCGAAGGTTTGGCGGCAAATTCTTTTAGCTCAACACTTATTGGACGCCCCCTATATTTCTGCTTCCTTTTTGTTTAAAATATTTTATTATCCAAAACAAAATAAAAAGTGGAATATAATATGCCAAGACAAAATAGTGTAGTAATGCTGACTCCGAACTTGAAAGCCCGAATCTACTAAAACTAACTATACTTCCCCATGACAGAAAAATTAATGGAATGGACACAAGTGAACTTAAAATTTTAAAAATGATTCTTGAATCCCTCCAATATTTTAAAGTGAAAATAATATGGATAATTAACATTGCAATGGGCAATAAAAAAAGAATGAAAGTAAAAAGCATATCTCTTGGAGGTACAAAATTAGTATTATTTCCAGTCGGAGGCAATGTCTCTGTTGGTATTTGACTCGTTGTCTGAATTAATTCCTGAGCCAAAGCCGTAGAATATATTTGATTCATGTTCATAAATTTATTAGTTAATAATTATTTTTTCGACTTTATGATTAAAAAATTTCTTCCCCCACTTCGACTCTGCTCAGTGCAAGCAAATTCAAAATATGGTTCCCTCCAGAGGCGGGCAGGCGAGCCTATGGTGCCGCCGGTGGGAGTTGAACCCACAAGACCGTAAGGTCATACGATTTTGAGTCGTACGCGTATGCCAGTTCCGCCACGGCGGCTTTGCGGTGTTGATAATACGATAAATTTGGCCCAGAATCAAGAAAAGTTTGGTTTTCCCGCCGCTGGCGGGATGCTCGTAATTGTCCATAAATTTATTGCGCTAACGCTTGTAAATTTATACAATTACGGCAATGGCTCGGGTTATTTCTATCTGCAATCAGAAAGGCGGAGTTGGTAAAACTACTACTGCGGTTAATTTGGGCGCCTATCTGGCTTTGTCCGGCAAGCGGGTCCTGCTCGTGGATTTTGACCCGCAGGCCAATGCCAGCTCCGCCCTGGGCAGTAATCCGTTGAAGACCGAAAAAAGCGTTTATCATGGCATTCTCCGTTATTATGAGCCGCAGGAGCTCGTCCGGCCATCGGTTCTTTACAATCTCCACTTCGTGCCGGCCGCGCCGCATCTGGCCGGGGCCATGGTGGAATTGGTCGGCCTGCCAGAACGGGAATATTTCCTGCGTAAATTTGTAAATCACCTGCGCCATAATTATGACTATATTCTCATCGACCTTGCGCCCAGCTTGAGCTTACTTACGGTAAACGGCCTGGTGGCTTCGGACGAGGTGCTGATTCCGGTGCAAGCGGAATATTACAGCTTAGAAGGCATCGGCCAGCTTTTGGATACCATTAATCTTATTCGCGACAATCTCGGCCATGACCTGAAAGTCATGGGCGCGCTCATAACCATGTTTGACGAACGCGAGCGCTTAAGCCGGGAGGTGGCCCGGGAACTGCGCGAGCATTTTCCGCATACGGTCTTTGAGGCGGCTATTCCCAAAAGCGTGGCCCTGGCCGAGGCCCCGAGTTTCGCCAAGCCGGTAGTCCTGCACCGTCCGGATTCGGCCGGTGCGCTTGCTTACCGCAGATTAGCTGAAGAAATTTTATCCCGGGAAGCGGTGAGCCGAGCTCCGGTGAGCGAAGTCGGTAATTTTAACGTCAAGCTATAGATACTATAGACATGGACGATAACAATTCCAGCTTGGGCCGCGGTTTGGAATCGCTGATTCCTTCTTCGGTTCCGAGATCCGATTCGCCGGTAACGCCGCCGACTTCCCTTCCGTCTTCAGCCAATATGCCAGCCGAGCCGTTTTCTCCGAGCGTCCCATCCGCTCCAGCGCCGGCCAACCAGCCCGAGCCGCCGCGCCCGCGCCCGGAAAAAGAGCGAGGTCCTAAATTCGCCGAGGCAATTTATCACATTGAAGTAGATAAAGTCCGTCCCAACCCGGAACAGCCCCGCCGCAACTTTAACCAAGAGGGCATCAAGGAGCTGGCCGCGTCTATCCGTGAATTCGGCCTTTTACAGCCGATAATCGTCCGCAAAATTGAGCGGGAGGTGCCGACCGGCACACAGGTGGAATATGAGCTTATTTCCGGCGAGCGGCGGCTTATGGCGGTCAAAACCCTGGGCATGGAGCTGGTGCCGGCGATGATCCGCAATGTCGGCCTGGAGCGTGAAAAACTGGAGCTGGCAGTCGTTGAAAATATCCAGCGTGAGAACCTGAATCCGGTGGAAATGGCCCGGGCGCTTACCCGGCTGAAGGACGAATTCCGCATGACCCAGCGGGAGATCGCCATGCGCCTGGGCAAGAGCCGCGAGGTGGTGGCCAATACCATGCGCCTATTGGATTTGCCGAGCGTTATCCAGGAAGCGCTCCAACGGAATCAGATTACCGAAAGCCATGGCCGCTTGCTGCTTACCGTAGCCGAGCCGGTTCTGCGGGAGAAGCTTTTCCGCGACTTGCTGGAGCGGCACCTTACCACCCGTGAACTTAAGAACCGGGTACGGGCGACTAAACCCAAGCCGGAGCCGGCGCATGCGCCGCTCTCGCCCGAGCTAAAGATGCTTCAGGAAAAATTAAGCTCGGAGCTGGGCGCGCCGGTTAAGATTGAGCAGGAAAGAGATACGGCCGACGACGGCGGCGGTTCGGGCGGCCTCACCGCAGGCAAAATCACCATTAGTTTTTATTCGGACGAGGAACTGAAAAATATAATCCACCGCTTATCTAAGGATGAGTCCTAGAACCTTCTAGGTAAGCTGATAGCCGACCTCTTTGACTTCTTTAAGGCGCTTGAGTTTTAGCATTAGGCGCTCAATCTGCTTTTTGTCGGTGACCGGGCACTGGATGCGGACAACGGGAAAGTTGCCGCTTGGCGACTTACCGGTGTGGATGCCGGTTATATTCACATGCGATTTGGCGAATACGCCGGAGACATCCTTAATCAGTCCTACTCGGTCTTTGGCGACTATCTTGAATTCGGTGAAGCGCGGTGCGTGCCGCGATTGCAATCTGCGGTCTTTGTCTTTGAGAGCGGCCTTGATATGAGCGTGAGCAGTCGCGGTTTTAACGAACTCCAGCCAATCCTCAGACGGCTTTTTGCCTTTTTGGGTGAGGATATGGACCATGTCGCCGGAGTGGAGTTCGTAGTCAAGCGGCGTGAATTTGTCGTTGACCTTGGCGCCAACGCAGGAGTTGCCGATGTCCGAATGGATCTGGTAGGCGAAGTCCACCGGTGTGGCCCCGGCTGGCAGGTCCATAACGTCGCCATGCGGAGTTATAGCGAAGATCCGGTCGCGAAAGAAATCGATCTTCATTGAGTCCAGAAATTCTTCGGAATCAACCTCCCGGAATTTCTCCTGCCAGCGGCGAAGTTGCTGAACCCATTCAATTTCCTTGGTGAGCTCCCGGGTAGTTTTGGGGTCGGCCTTGCCGGTTCTGACCTGCTCATAAATCCAGTGGGCGGCTATGCCATACTCGTTCTCCTCGTGCATTTGTCTGGTGCGAATCTGAATCTCCACGAATTTCTCTTCCGGGCCGATGACTGTGGTATGCAAACTGCGGTAGCCGTTGGGCTTGGGCATGGCGATGAAGTCCTTAATCCGTCCCGGCAGCGGCGGCCACAGCTGATGGACCACGCCCAAGGCCGCATAGCACTCCTCTATGGTCTCGACGATGATGCGCATGGCCACCAGGTCGTATATTTTTTCGAGGTCGGCATTATAGCGCAGGAGTTTTTGGTATAAACTGCTTAAGCGTTTGGCGCGGAAGTCGATCATTTGCGGGGAGATGGCGTGGTGGGCCAGGTGTTCTTCCAGTTGGGGCTTAAGGTTGCGCAGATACTTCTCCCGTGCTCCGTATTCCGCCCCGGCCATGCTCTGGAGCTCCCGGCTCTCGCGGGGATAAAGATAGGGGAAGGCCAGGTCACGAAGCTCGCCGGCCAAGCTTTGCATTCCCAGGCGGTAGGCGATGGGCGCATAAATCTCCTCGGTTTCCATGGCGATCCTTTTTTGTTTAACGGGCGGCAGGGCAGAGAGGGTTTTCATATTGTGCAGGCGGTCCGCAAGCTTGATGAAAACCACTCTTAAATCCTCGGACAGGGCAAAAATCATTTTGCGCAGGTTTTCAACCTTGCCGGCAGTGCCGCGGTATTTTATTCGGCCGAGCTTGGTAACTCCATCCACCAAAAAAGTGATTTCTTCGCCAAAGGCCTGGCGCAGTTCCTCCGGAGTTACCAGCGTGTCCTCAACAACATCATGCAGTAGTCCGGCGGCTACGCTGGACTCGTCCAGCTTCCAATCCAAAAGGGTCTTAGCCACCTCCGCCACGTGATTGAAATATGGCTCCCCGCTCTTGCGTTTCTGGCTGGCGTGAGCTTTTTTCGCAAAGTTATATGCCCGGGCCGTTAAGCTTTCCGGTTCGGCCTTGATGAATTCATTCAGGGTCATCGTATCCCCATTATGTTCGGCACGCGGGTAAAATCAAGCCCGTAAAAGTGTTAGAATTAGAAGGTAAGAATGTTGAATCATGGATCCTGAAATATGAAGTGCAAATTTATCTTTATTGGCAGTTCTGACTTCTCTGACTTCAAAAACGTGGTATACAATCTAAGGACTTCGCAAGTCCTTAGATTCTCAGAGCTTGCATCTACTCCCGCGTCCTTAGCGCCGCGGAGATAAAAGCGATTTATGACGCCACTAAATGAGCCATCCCCGCCGTCGTCCTCCAAAGGAGGACTATGGCGGGCACAGCAAGTAATCATGAAATATATATCACGGAATACAAAACATAGCGCGCTATCACGCGTGATAGCACCGTGCATCTGACAATAACAACCTTATATAGAACATATGCATCATGGATGTTGGCTCATAAACTTCTAAACACCCAGTGCTATGGCTATAGTATAGCGGTGAGTGGACTGCCCAGAATGCTTATTCTCCGACCCCTCTCTTTTTTCCGCTAGCCGTTTTTTCTCCCTCAATCGGCGGCCAGATTGGCGGGAATTTCAAGGGATCCTGCCAGGAAGCATAGTCGCAGGCGGGATAGCGGTTGCAGCCCCAAAAGATTTTGCCGTGGGCCCTGCCCTTTTTATTGACTCGGCGCTCAATGATTTCGCCTGGCTCGTTCCGCTTCGCGGAATCTGGCGAAGCCAGACACTTGGGGCACTTGAGGCCGGTGGACTTTGGCGGTTCCTTCAGTGTTTTTGTGTTTTTGCAGTCCGGAAAACCGGAGCAGGCCATAAATTTTCCGAAGCGGCCAAACTTGATAATCATCGGCTTGCCGCACTTTTCGCATTTCTCGTCGGTTGTTTCGTCAATCAGTTTTTCTTTGGATACGGTTTCGTACATTTTGGTCAGGTGTTGGGAAAACGGTTCGTAAAATTCCCGGATTACCTTGCTCCATTGTATCCGACCATCCGCAATCTCGTCCAGTTCTTGTTCCATCTTGGCGGTGAAGCCGATATCCACTATTTCCGAAAAATTTTCGGTCAGCACCTTGTTAACCAGAGTACCGATCTCCGTCGGGAAAAACCGCCCCTGATTTTTCTCCACATAGTTGCGTTCCTGGATGACGGAGATAATCGGCGCGTAAGTGGACGGCCGGCCGATGCCGTTTTGCTCCAGGGTTTTGATTAAGCTGGCTTCGTTATAGCGCGGCGGCGGTTCGGTGAAATGCTGTTCCGGATTTACTTCCCTGCACTTCAAGTCCTCGCCCGTGGCCAGCGGCGGCAGGTCGGTTTCCGTGAATTTCATCAGCCAAATCTTCAAAAAGCCGTCGAAGCGCAGAACGTTGCCGTTAGCCCGGAAAACATATTTTTGTTTTTTGCCTT
>JBBUAX010000079.1:0-6517 GCA_038058515.1 Patescibacteria group bacterium | reverse complement strand
AACAGTTGGAGTGATGTCTCGCTCGACGTCGTCGGCAAGATATGCTCACTCATTCGCAGGCAGTATAGCATACTTATCCAAAAAACGCAAACCCTGCATTGATTTTACACTCAATCCCGTTTGCCAACAGACATACAAAAACTGAATATTAACATTTTTCCGCGATCGCGGAAAAATGTTAATAAAGCACCGCTCTCTCCAGACAAAGTATATAAAACCACTTTTAAAGCGTGACTGGCCGGCCCGTTTCCCCGCCTTCTTTTTTGGCAAAAACCACAAACTTGTAGCCCAGGAAGTTCCAGAGAAAAGCGGAGAAGATGCCAGCGAACGGCGAAACGATGTTGGTCCATAAAGAGCTCGGGTCCGCGCCGCCCAGGGAATATACGAAGGTCGCCACCCCGGCATTCAGCCCATAGCCGATTATGGCAATAATATAGAATTTGGCCGCTTCCGTCGCTTCCGGCCTGGATTTGGCCTCAAACGTCCAAAACTTGTTCCAAAAATAGCTGTTAGTGGTGGCGCTAAGGAAGGAGATGCTTTTTAAAACGAAAAACACGCCGGGACTTGGCGTAGCACCGTAAAGCATTGTTTCCAGATTGAAAATACCCAGGTCAATGAAGGAATTCAGGGTACCCACCGCGGCGAACTTGGCGAACTGATAAATCACCGCTATGCGCCGCCCAATAAAGTTGGCGATGAGAAGCGCGACCGGCGCCAGTATCAAAAATCCAAAGAATATCGCTATGCGCCAGGCAAACTGGGACATCGGCAAATAGGCGGCGATATAGGCGAGCGCCTGAATATTGGTTAAGACCGGCTGGATCAAAAGCCCCACCGCCGCCCCGATGACCGAAACCAAAAGTATGTCTTTTTTCATAGCCGTTTTATTTTAACATATTACCCAGCACAAAACCGCCTGCAGGCGGTTTTGCTTACCAATGGACCTAACTTGGCTTAGCGAAGCGCATAGGTCACCGACACATTCACCGTCACTTCTTCCGTTCCGGGTTCGATCTGTGGCGCCGTTACGGTCGCTTCCCCACCGCCCATACCCAATGCCATGTCCTTGCTGTAGACGGCTCGCGGATACGGCGTATTCTGATATTCGCTTACATACATAACTTTCCCCAGGGTCAAACCGTTAGCCGCAGCCATGGCCATAGCTTTCTCCTTGGCCCGGGCAAACGCCTTATCCCGAGCTTCTTTCATCACCGTCTCCGGGTCGTCCAGGGTGAAGGTCGTGTTGTTTATCTGATTGATGCCGAGCTCCGGCAGGCCGCCCAGTATTTTGGCCACCCTGTTCAAGTCCCGAACTTTAAGATTGACCGTTTGGGTCAGGCGATAACCGGCGATGTAGTTGCGGCGGGTCTTTTCGTCATATTGGTAGTCCGGATAGAGATTATACCCGCTGGTCTGAATGTCTTTGGCTTCAATTCCCTGCTTTTTCACGAAATCTATCGCCGCCGACATTTTTTGGTTGTTATCTGCGGCCAGGGTCTCCGGGTTCATCCCCTGGGACAGCACCGAAAATGATATGAGAGCGATATCCGGCATCACATAGGCCTTGCCGTCCGCGGAAACGGTAAGCGCGCGGGCGGGGTTCAGGGAGTCGCCGAAGTTCTTTATCGCCGGCATGACGAAGAAAAGGACGTTGATTATTATGACTACCAAAAGAGCGTTCAAAATGAGCCAGAAATAGTTCTTAAGTTGTTCGTTTTGCATGTTTTTATTATTTATTGTGACTGGTTTTGGTTATTATTTGCCGGAATTCTCCCGCTTTCAAGCTCGCGCCGCCGACCAGGGCGCCGGAGAACTCAGGGCGTCTTAGGAAACGAGAAACATTCCTGGAAGTTACGGAGCCACCGTACAATACATCAGCTTTTAGCTTATAGCTTATAGCTTTTAGAAGGTTTTTTATGAAGCGGGACATTTGGGCAGCGGATTCCGGGGTGTCGGCGCGGGCGCCCTTTTCCGTACTGATGGCCCAGATGGGTTCGTAAGCCACAAATAAGCTTTTAGTTTTTGGCTTATAGCTTATAGCACCGGCCAAGTCTTTCTGTAGTTGGCGTTTTACGAAATTCTTGGCGGCGGAGACACCGCGGCGGCGCACTTCCTTGCCTTCGCCGACGCAAAGAATAACTTTGAGCCCGGCTCGGAGAGCAGCTTTAACTTTTTTATTTATGAGCGCATCCGTATCCCCTGTCTTGCGTTTTTCGGAGTGGCCGATAATCACGTACTTAACGCCCAAATTTTTAAGCATCTTGGGCGAAACTTCACCGGTAAAGGCGCCTTTGTCCTCGGCAAAAACGTCCTGGGCTCCAAGCGCCGCATGCTTAAGCGCTTTGCCCACCTCCTCCAAAAACACGAACGGCGGGCAGATAACCACGCCCTTCTTGTCGCTGGCCCGGGCAAGCTTTAGCGCCTCGGTTAAAGACCGAGGATTCATCTTCCAATTGGCGATAAGGAGTTTCACAAAACTAATTTTAACACAGAATCATTGTCGTGTATGAATAAACCTGCGCCGCCCAACCGTTTATGTCTCCTCCCAAGCTCTCTCGTGAACACTTGACTATTATACATTTATTTGATATAATTCAGAACCAGAAACCCAGCCATGGTGGTTGGGTACACCTTGAGAGGAGAATATCGTGTCTTCACCTGCTCGTGCTCGCAAACGGCCTACGCCGACGCCACACAACGGCGTTTACGTTCGGCTCGGAGCTTCGCCGCTACACGGCGTTGGAGTCTTCGCAATTCGTGCCATCGGAAAGGGAGTGAATCCCTTCAGGCACGACAACACCACAATGGTCTGGGTGCCGGTGGAGAAGCTGCGGCGGCTCCCGGCGGACATCAGAAAGCTGTACGAGGACTTCGGCGTTCTACAGAGAGGACGTTATGGCGTTCCCCGAAGCTTCAACCAGCTGACCCCGGCGTGGTACCTGAACAACAGCTCAAGTCCCAATATGCGCTGCGGGAAGGGTTACAACTTCTTCGCACTGCGACACATCCGGGCTGGAGAAGAGCTGACCATCGACTACTTAACCTACAGCGAATGAGCTCGCTGTAGGTTAAGAACACTCCCCATCTTCATCAACGGCGACTTGCTTCACAGCGGCCGCCGTTTTGCTTTTTCGTGTAGCGAGTACGGGAATCGAACCCGTGTTCCATGGCTGAGAACCATGTGTCCTAGGCCACTAGACGAACTCGCCAAGTATTCGTGAATAACGCTAATTCAGTGTAATAACGCGTATCTTAAATGTCAAAGTAAATCCGCATTATCTACCATTATTTCCTAGAATGCCGCCACCTTCTGCTCAAAGGCGGAGGTTTCTACCTTACAAGGCGTCATCGGAGGCAGGCAAGCTGGGTCTCCGACTCTGGTCGGAGTTGCCTGCCGAGATACAGGCTGCCCCGCCGCCGGAGAGGGGCAAGCCGTGCCTTGTAAAGTAGAAACCAGAGCCCCCTAAAACGCCCTTATCTCCTCCACCACGTCCTCCAGGTGCATCGCCCGCGAGGCCTTTATTAATATTAAATCCCCTTTCTTAATGAGCGCTTGAACCGGCGCCTGGGCCTCTCCGGCCAGATCAAAACTTTGGATGTGCCGCTTGTTCATCCCGGCTTTTTTCGCGCCTTCGGCGATGAATTTCCCGCGCGGCCCGACAGTTATCAAAATATCCGCAATGCCCGTGACCACCCGCCCCAGCTTTTCATGTTCTTCTATCGCGTACTTGCCGATCTCCAGCATATCTCCCAAAACCGCGATCTTGCGCTTGGCCGGCAGGAATTTCAGGGTGTCCAGCGCCGCCCTCATAGATAGCGGACTCGCATTATAGCAATCGTTCAATATGTAGGTGTATTTCACTCCGGGCAAAAGCTCCATCCGCCCGTGAACCGGGATGTAGTCCCGCAGCGCTTCGGCGATGCGCACCAGATTCATACCGAAAATTATGCCCACGCTTGCGGCCACGGCCGCGGCATAGGCATGCGCTTTGCCGAAAACACCATCGATCCTCACCGGAACAACGTTTCCGCCGTACTCCAGCTTGAAGGACATACCCAGCGGCCGGGCATTATCCGCCCGGTTTTCCATGTTGCTTACCCGCACATCTACGTCTTTGTCGAAACCGAAAGTCATCACATGTGCCCGGCTGCGGTCAGCCAAATTGGCTACCCGCACCTCATCGCCGTTTAAAACCGCAAAGCTCGCCGCCGGCAGGCACTCTATGAGCCGCCCCTTTTCTTTAGCCACTTCCTCCGGCCCGGCGTAAAACTCCACGTGCACCGGCACCTCGCCGATCGCGGTTATTACTCCGACATTGGGCCGAACCACGGATAAAAGCTTTTTAATATCTCCGGGTTTGTCCGCGCCGTACTCTAAGATCAAAATTTCCGGATAATCCGCCTGTTTGCCAAACGCCGCCTGCCAAGCCGAAAAACAGATAACCCTAATCCAGAAAGCCAGTTTTGGGATAAGTTTTTTACCTGCCGCTTCACCACGACTTACAAGTTTAAGTTCCTCCTCGCTCCACTCGCCCAAGATCGTAAGCGGCAGACCGAGTTCGTTATTCAGATTGCCTTTGGACCAGCGCACCTTGCGCTCACCGCGCAAGACGGTGGCGATGGCCATTTTGGCAGAGGTCTTGCCGACACTGCCGGTTATACCGATGACTCCCGGCCGAAAACGCCAGATCGTCAGTTGCGCCAACTTCTTTAAAATCCAAGCAAGGACTTGAATTATCAACGTTTTCATGGTCATTTCTCGTTTTTCCTACTAGATTCTAAATTCTACATTCTAGATTCTAGTTGTCCAGCCGGTCCGGCGGAATATTGTAGTAATTTAATATAAATTGGGCCAGTTCCCGAAAAGCCGGGACCACGGTCAAACCCGCAACCGGCGCGCCTTCCGGCTCATTTATTTTTATAAGAATCACGAAACGCGGGGCGGTCACCGGCCCGAAACCGACATAAGTGTTTATCACCCGGTCATCGGCATAGCCGCCTTTTATCGGCACCTGGGCTGTTCCGGTCTTGCCGGCCAAAGCATAACTGCTGATCTTGGCCACTTCCGCTTTATCCAGAGCGGAAACCATCATATCCGTAACTTGCCGGGCGGCCCGGGCGCTAATCACCTCGCGGATTTCTTTGGGGCCAAGCTCGTCATTCACGTATGGGCGCATAAGTTTACCGCCGTTGGCGATGGCCGAAGCGGCGCTTATGAGCTGCAGCGGAGTGACAGCCACGCCCTGGCCGAAAGAAGCGGTGGCGAAAGCGATGGCCGGTGCCTGGGGTGTAAGCCGTTTGAGGTCGCCCCGAATTTCCCCGGGTAGATCCACGCCGGTTTTTTCGCCGAAGCCGAATTTGACCAGATAATTCTTAAAAATCTCATCGCCGGTCTGTCTTTCGGCAAATGCGGCGCCGGTATTAATGGACTTTTCCAGCACGTTGGTCATGGTTACCGTGCCGTGCGCCTTTAAATCCCAGTTCTTTATGGTCCGTTTGTTAAGCTCCAATTTTCCGGTATCGTAAAAAGTCGTATCCGGCGTGATTTTCCCGGAATCCAGGCCGGCAGCCATGGTGATAATTTTGAAAACCGAGCCGGGCTCGTAGATCTGCTGGGTTACCGGGTTTAAGAAATTGGCGATGTCCGATTCACTGTAAGCATTCGGGTCAAAATTGGGCAAGCTGCCCATGGCTAATATCTTTCCGCTCTGCGGCTCCATGACTATAACGCTGCCGCCTTTGGTTTTGTAAGTATCTTGCAAGCTTTGCAAAATTCGTTCGGCTTCGATCTGGATGTTGGGGTCAATGGTCAAAATAAGGTCGCGGCCGGAACGCGGCGGCATGATCTTATTGCCCTTTATCTCCCCGGCAATGCCGGCCAGCTGCTGGTCATAAACTTCCTCCACGCCATAGCGACCGCTTTCGCCGAAATCCTCGTCGTTCGGAGCAACAAAACCCAAAAGATGCGCGACCAGTTTCCCGAACGGATAGAAGCGCTCGACAACGCTACCCACGTAAATGCCCTTCGCCGCCATTTCGTCAACTTGCTTGACAATCTGCGCCTCGGCTTTTTTAAGCAGCGGTTTGTAGGTGTTGGTCCGGTTGGAAAGAAGCGGGAGCAAATTCTCCGGCGGCTGATTCAAAATTGATGCCAACTGGTAAGCCGTCTCCGACGGGTCTTCAATCACCTTGGGTACGGCGTAAATAAGCGGAAAGTTCTTATTGGACACCGCCGGCAAATGCTTGCCGTTCTTGTCCGTAAAATAAATAACGCCGCGTTCGGCTTTAAGAAGATTAGCGGCGGCGTACTGCGATTCGGCGCGAACCAGGTAACCCGGGCCCTTGATTAATTGCAGATCGTAAAGATGGGAAACCAGGGCTACGTAGCCCAGGCCAAAGGCAACTATTACAACTGCGAGACGAGGGACCATGGCTCTACTTCTAGGTAGCGTGGTGTTCGATCCTGAACCAGCTGCCGCTCCGCAGCCAATTGCTTGAATTTGCCGCTGTCCAACTG
>JBBUAX010000078.1:0-1637 GCA_038058515.1 Patescibacteria group bacterium | reverse complement strand
TGACTTTTTCATTGTTTTGTGCTTAAATTGTACCAGTTTTATAGTTTGGGGAATTCTCCCCTTTTGACAACTGGAGGAATACAATGGCAACAGCGCCAGCGGTATCACAATACGAACAGTATGACCTCGGGTCAAGATTCTTTTGGTTCGGGATAATTTCCGGACTAATCCTCGTTTTTCTGTGCGGATTTTTCTGGTTCCTATTCGATCTGAAAGCTATCCTCGCTGGAGCTTCGGTCTGGGCCGTCATCATGGCCATCTTCGGGCCAAAGATGTTCCTGGTCCAAGTTCTGGAACTGGAGTCCAAGGTTATGGTCAATGCCTTCACAGGCACAATGACCGCCTACAAGTCCGGAGCGAAACTGAAATACCCCTGGGAACAGGAATCGGAGGAAGGGAATCACGGCCGTGTTGAAAGAAGGCCCTACCAGGCCAAAGGAACCAAAACAACACCGGCAAAAGATGGCGCCGTTATGGAAGGCAAGTGGTTGATTCAGTACCGGCCACACTTCGACGACGACAACATCGATCCGGCGTTTCTAACGATGAAAGAAGACAAACGGGAAGAAATCATCCAAAACGGCTTAAACGCCGACGTTGGGTCTTATCTTTCCGAACAGACGGCGGGGCAAGACTCAGAAACCATCAGAACGGATGTCGCAAAGAAAGCCAGGGAACATTTCCAAGCCATCTTTGTCGACAACGACGAGAGGCACCTCCTGGAAAGAATCTACGGAATAGAAATTCTGGAGTTCAGGATGGAAGACCTTGATTACAGCGAGGAGGCGCAGAAGTCACGTTCAGAACTGTTCGCCGCGAAGCAAACGAAACTGGCTGCGGAATCGCTCGCGGAAATCAAGGGACAACATGTCGGCGGGAAAAACGCTCTGAACGCCGCACTCGTCAATAAATGGAAATCAACCAAGAATATCACCGAGATCGAAGGTGAGGGCGCCAACGCAGCAGTCGCTGTCCTCAAGGAAATCTTCGGGAAAGGAGGTCGCTAATGGCTACGACACAAACACCGGCTGTGCAAAAAAAGTCCGCCGTTGAAAGGTTGTGGCTGTGGGCCTTCTTGGCCATAGCTCTAATCTTCGCGGCCATATGGGTCAAGTCCGTTTGGCCCGGCAAGGACGAAGGGGCTGGGCAACGCAGTGGCGCCGGGCCGGCAAGGGTAACACGAGCACCGGCGGTACGGGCCATGAACGATTCCACAATGAAAACTGTAGTACTCGGCACCAACTGGACTGAGCTCGAAATCACAGACGGCGAGCGGTGGGGGTGCTTTCCTGACGGAAGGGCTGTTGTCAAACTGCCTGGAGGAAAGGAATTGCCGGATGGTCCAGGAATAAGCAATACTGTTGGCACCATCAGAGCGGGCGCCAAGATATGGTACCGAGCTGTGAGCGGTATCGTAAGGATGGGCTGCATCAATGCCCTTCCTGTTTAGCTCCCCCTAGCTCTTTCGGCCAGGCAGAATGCCTGGCCATAACTGCAACCCCGACGTCACGTCGGGGTTTTTCTTTACCCGCCTAAGTTTTTGCCTCTCTCACTTAAGTTTGTAAACCAACTTAAACGGGGAAACAATTTGGGCGGTTTTTTCTACCTGCCCCGTAGTGAGCTCTGCTCTACTACTG
>JBBUAX010000077.1:0-1214 GCA_038058515.1 Patescibacteria group bacterium | reverse complement strand
CATATGGCGATATTCTATATCGCCAAGTGTTCGGCTTCAAAGTTCAATTTCCGGAAATACCTTATTTTGGCGCGGTTATAGCTTTCAGTCCATAAAACAATTATGAATTGAAAGCTATAACCCGCCTGTCCAAAAATCCAAAGGTGGGCTAGCAGAAGGAGTTGTACCATGAGTAACGTTGCTACCTTTCCCCAAGCCAAGCATCTCATCGAGGTGTTTGAAACACTCGAGTCCGGCCAGCTTCAGGCGCTCATCGCCTCGGGGCTTCTCACCGATCTCCGGCGCTGCGCCGCGGAACTCGACCCCACAAAGGTTGACCGCGACCAGTACCAGCGGATCCTCGGCCTCGACCCTTCTGTCTTCCGGGTGTTGATGGGCGGCCCCGAAACGACCGACCAGATCACGGCGGCCCTCGGATTCCCGTTCAACGAGTGGATCACGCAGGCCAACTTTCCGCTCAAGCCGGCGGAAGCCCCATGGGAAGACGAGATCGAAATCGTGGACCCCGGCACGAGCTTCAGTGAGGAGAAGGGACTCGTGATACTCGCTGAGGCCAAGCTCGAGCGGCCAACCTACGAACACGGCATCCGGTTCGCCCAGCAGCACGGAAAGGCGACGACTTCCAAGAAGAAGCCGTTCGTTATCTTCCTCCATAAACCTTGGCAGGGCCCGGACCGCATCCGCCGCGTGGTGTTCGTCCGCCGTTTCCCCGCGTACCGCAGGCTCCGCCTGTACTATCCCGGCGACGGGTTCAGCGACGACTGCGTGCTCGCGGGCGTCCGGCCTCGCAAGCCCGCCTGAGGCGGGCAGGCAGCCCTCGGTCAGTTAGACCAATCAATCTTCGTTCTGCGTCAGCAATGGCGCAGGGCGATTTTTTTTGTTAAAGTTTTGAAGAATTATGTTTTTAGAGACCATTAAGAAAAATTCAGTTTTTAAGTTTTTTTATAAACTTCCTTGGCTTGTATCTTTGTATCATTTTTCTCTGGCTTTTTTAGGCGGTCTTCTTTATGGTTTTCCGTCGCGGAAACTCATTGTAATCGGCGTAACTGGCACAAAAGGAAAAACCACCACCTGTAATTTAATAAAGCAGATTTTAGAAGGAGCCGGCCGTAAAACCGGAATGATCACCACCGTGAATATGAGTGACGGCGACAAAGAATGGATAAATGATTTAAAACAAACAATGCCCGGCAGATTTATGCTTCAAAAACTGC
>JBBUAX010000076.1:0-3263 GCA_038058515.1 Patescibacteria group bacterium | reverse complement strand
GTATTGCAGGGGAGAATACTAGTCAGGCGTTTTTTTGCCAGGAGGTTGGACTCACGCTTTTGGATGCCCAGTATTGCAAACTGTCCACGGGTGGCGCGCATCACTTTGGCTGCGTATCCATGAAAAAGGGACAATACATTATTTTTAACAAGCAGTATACGGAAAGAGAGTTTGAACAATTACGCACCAGGATAGTTGAGCATATGAATGCGATGCCCTATACCGACAAGCGCGGGCGGGTTTACAAATACGGCGAATTTTTCCCGATAGAATTTTCGCCGTTTGCTTATAATGAGACCCTGGTCCAGAATTTCTTCCCGCTTACGCCAGAGAAAGCGGAGGCAGAGGGTTATACGTGGGCCAAAGACGATGAGCGCAAACATAGCACCACCCGAAACGCGGCGGATTTGCCAGACCACATTAAAGACGCAAGCGACGATATTCTGAACGAAGTTATCGGTTGTGCGGAGTGCGAACGGGGTTTCCGGGTAATAAAAATGGAACTTGACCTTCTGCGGCATATGAATGTGCCTCTACCGCGCAAATGTCCTCTATGCCGGATAACGGAGAAATTCAATGCTTGGGTAAGAAATCTCACGCTTTTCTCGCGAAAGTGTGCGGGGTGCGGTATAGATATGCAGTCCAAATACACCGAAGCAGAAGCGCTAAAAGTTTTCTGCAGGAAGTGCTACCTGGCAGAGATAGTGTAAGGGCAGAAGCTAATGAAGCTAAGGAAGCTAGAGCGGCTATTTTTTGATCGCTGCCACGACTACGCCCTGCACCCGGAAGTTACGAGACATAATTATCGGCTTATGCTTCTTGTTCTTGGATTTGGGCCTTAGCATCACCACGTCGCCGGCGTGGTGGAATTCCTTAATCGTTGCCTCGTCGTCAATCAGGGCCACCACCCGGTCGCCATTTTGCGCGGTTTCCTGTTGGCGGCAGAGTACCAGGTCGCCGTCTTTAATATCGGCCTGGTTCATGGAGTCGCCTTCGGCGCGCACCAGGAAATATTTATATGGCGGTTTGGCCAGCTCTTTGGAAATTGACACGAAGCCCTCAATATTCTCTTCGGCTAAAAGCGGCGCGCCGCAAGGGGCGGTGCCGACCAGGGGGATGTTTATGGTATAGGCGCTGCCGCGGTTCGGTTCGTGGTCCTTTAGAAGTTTTAAATTGCCGTCATGTTTGCGCCCAATGATGCCCAAGGCGGTGAGCTTGGCTAAGATAAGTGCCGCGGAGCGCGGCGAGCGATAGCCCAGGGCCTTGGCGATATCCCGCACGGAAGGGGAGACGCCGTTGTAAATAATTTTGTTTTTAATGAAGCGCAGGGCTTCTAACTCTTTAAGTGAGATTATCATACACATAGTGTATACTGGTGTATAATAAGCGCAAGGAGGAGTTATCCACAAGACGCGCGTGAACTAATCCGGCAGTTTTAAGCGCAGCATCTTTTCTTCCCATAAGTAGTAAAGCTCATTCTTAGCGGGGCTGTATTCCGCCTTGGCCGTCGGGGCAAGCACATCCAGATTGTCCAAAGAGGCGTCGTCCAAATCCAAGAAAACGGTTTTGTCGGAGTAGGTCAGGAAAAGATGGCGATTGTCTTTGTGCCAGGCGACCGCCTGAATTTGTTCCACGGCCGGCAGATTGAAACGCCAGTAATCCTTGTTGTTTCGGAAGGAAATAATTTCCAAACTGCGCTGGGCCAAAACGGCAACCATATTGCCATCCGGAGAAAATTTGAAATCTTTGACGTCGCTCGCGACATTAGTGACGGCCGTCTCACCCGGCCGGTAGGTGAAAAACTCGCCGTTTTCCTGCAGAAAACCGAAAAAGTCGTTATTGAACCATTTGATCTTTAGCGTGCGGCCGGTGATGGATTCGGGGACCGGGCGCTTATTGCCCAAGAGCTTGTCATATATGGTCAGGGTGGATGAACCGGTTCTATTGTCAAAACTTGCCCAAGCCAGCCAGAAAACGGAAGGGGAGGCGGCGGTGATTTTGGCGGTGGACGTCGGCGAGGAGGAGCTTATGGTTATAAGACGGCTACGGCTTGTATCTACAAGGTAGAGGGCTGATGGCGACCCGTAGACGAGCATAGTCCGATTTTCGGGGTCCAGGGTGATTTCCGCACCGGTGGTTTTAAGGCCCAGTTTGCGGAAGAGGGGCGCAAGGGCGGTACTGGTGGCGCTCTCCGGCATATTTATAAAGTATCCGCCTTTTTCGTCAGTGGTGAGTATCGCCGAAAAGCTGTCCGTCCAGTCCAGTGCCCGACTACCCTGTATTTTTTGGCCCCGATAGAGTAATTCGTTGTTTTGGGTAAGAAGAACGGGTTCATCTAGCAGCCAGAAATCCTGGATTGGCCCGGAGGTCAATAAATCCGGCTTTTCCGGTATGAGCACTATATATTTTTCCTCGGTGACCATGGCCGGGCGAACGTCTACGCCGCGTTCCAGAGGTCGAAAACCGTCCAAAACCAGCCGCAGGCGATAGTTTTTTGGGAATAGGTCGCTTATAAGCGTTCCTGATTGCAGGAACCCGGATTTGTTTTTAATCGGTTTGCCGTCCAGGAAAATCTGGGCTTCCGGCGGAAAACTGCGGATATATATGCCGCCGACCTTAACCGGTTGCCAATTTTTGAAGTCCCAGCGCCAGCCCTGGGCATATAAAACGATGCCTGTCCCGGCAATAATGAAAATTGCGGTGAGCAGGTAAAATATTGTGCGTCGGAGGGTTCTGGTCATGTGTATAAGTCCGCTTGCGCGGATTTAGTGCGTGCTATACTAAAAATGGTTCTGCCATAATTTCCGGATCAAACAATTATATAAGGGCAGGGACAACATATCCCGACCCGTGGGTCAGAGGATTAAGTCCTCCCACTTGGTAAATAGCCGGGAAATACTGGCGGAACCGCCAAAAATCAGTCGCCCTAGGCGACTGGTTTTTGTTTTCACTTAGATTTATGGGAAGCGCAGACACAGAGATTGATGACAAAATCATTTTTATTTATATTCACTCCGCCGTTGGTGGGACACAAGTTTTTCTAAGTTTGTTTTCTCGTTAACAAAAAACTTACCGCTTTATGGTAGCCCCGCTTCCTGCGGGGCACAAGAGTTGATAAGCTCGCTTACTCACTAACCAACTCTAAGTGTCGGGCCGCCGGGAATCGAACCCGGTCTACATGCACCCTTCACCCGTCCACCTTTTCCCTGTCGCAATTACTGAACGAAGCTCGAACCTTTTTTGAACGGAACTGATGGCACGCT
>JBBUAX010000075.1:0-1075 GCA_038058515.1 Patescibacteria group bacterium | reverse complement strand
CCAGCTTGTTCGAGACGGTTTCGTAGTACCGCGTGAAGGCATGGCGCACAAACCGACGGAAAAATCCAAGCGCAAAAACGACAGCGACGTCTGGGATATCCCGACTTTCTTACGTAGACGAAAAAGGTAGTTATTCTTCCTCTGCCACCGATGCTTCCACGAGTTGCGGCTCCACGCCCGCAGCTTCGCCGGTGATTTTCAATATATCTTTATCTATCTTTTTGAATTCCTGGGAAGACTTGTTAAACATGTTGACCGTGGTGCCGAGGTGCGTACCCAATTTTTGATGATAGGATTCGTAACTTTGGAGATGCCGGCTTAAGTCCCGCACCCGTTCCCCGATCTTTTTGGCGGTTTCTTCAATCTGCAGGGCTTTAAGTCCCTGCATGACGGTTTGGAGATAAGCGAGAAAGGTGGTAGGCGAGACGACCATCACCTTTTTCTGGCCGGCGGCGTATTCTATGAGGTCAGTCCGTGTGGCGCCGATTTTATTTATGAGTAGGTCGTAATAAATGGCTTCCGAGGGTATGAACATAAATGCGAACTCCAGCGTGCCTTCCTCCGGTCGGATGTATTTGGCCGTTTCATCAATCCGGATTTTGAGGTCGTTATAAAATGCGTTCTCGTAGCGTTCGCGCTCTTCCTGGGTTTTGGCTTCCAGCATGCGATTATAATTTTCTAAGCTGAATTTGGAATCCACCGGTATAATGCCTGGCTTGGTTTTGACAACTGCGTCTACCTTTGCGCCGTCCTTGAATTCATACTGCAACTCGAAAGTTCCCGGCGGCAGGACGTTTTTGAGCACGGTTTCCAGGTAATATTCGCCCAAGACCCCGCGCTGTTTGGGGTTCTTTAAAATATCTTGGAGATTGCGCAGTTGGTCAGTGACGCTCATCACTTGTTTCTGGCCCTCGCTTACCCTGGTCAACTCTTGAGTTATGTCCCGGATGAGCTGGGCGCTGCGGCCGAGTTCGTCGCGCATGGCCTTAGCTGATTCGCCCATTTCGCCCTTGAGCGTCCGGGTAAGTTCGTTGATATGGTTTTGAAGCAGAACCAGGGACTGGTCGTCCTTTTT
>JBBUAX010000074.1:0-9877 GCA_038058515.1 Patescibacteria group bacterium | reverse complement strand
ATAGCCAGCTTGGCCAGTTTTTTCCCGGCATCATGCTCAAAAAGGACCACGCCCTTGGACTTGGCATAGGTCTCCGGAACCATTTCCAGGACCTCGGTCGGGATAACCACCTTGCGCAAGTCCACCGTCTTCATTCCAAAATTCTGGCCAAAAAGCTCGGTTAGATATTCTTCCGGAATGTCGCCGCGGCCGATGAGTACGTTGGTTAGGGTCTGGCCGGAACGCATGGATTCTTCCTTGGCCGAATCAAAAACATCCGCGGTAACCAAACCGGATTTTTGGAGAAGAATTTTAAGCTTGCTCTCAGCAAGATGCATATCGCCCCTAAATTATATCACGAGGCAGGGGTTAGATGAACAAAACCCTAAGTCCCAGGGCGATGATTAAGGACTTGCCCCAAAGAAGCGATGCCAGCGCCGCCAACACCAACGGCCAGCCCAGAGTAGTGTACATCTCGCCCGTAAACAGGCGCCGATAGATGGCCACCAGAACTACGCCCGGAAAAACCAGGAGCAGGAACACAATGAATGCCGGCCAGCCGGCAATAAGCGCGGCAAGAAAACCGAGTTCGGTCTCACCGTCCTCAAAAAAGCGCTCTTGGTATTTCTTAAGCGAACGCAGGAAAATGTAAAAAGCTGCGGCGGCCAAAAGCGAGATTAACAGCCCCAGCCAAAAACGACCGAAGGAATAGAAAAGAAAATAACCCAACTTGCTGGAAAAGACGTACTGGCGCAATATTTCCGGCAAGGGTACAACCTCGGCAACCGGCGAATTTATAAACGGCCGGCTGAATTCACTTCCGGCCCAAACCCGGTATTGGGCGAGGGTCAAGAGAGCGGCATAGGCCAGGGAGAATATAACCGCCGCCAAGAGCAGTTTCCACGCCGCCGCGCGCAGAGACCATCTGCCGCGTCCGAAGTAAAAAGCCGCGGATAAAATCCAGAACCCGAACCAAGCCGCCCGCGGCAGCCAGATTAAAATTTCACTCCACCACGACCAAAAAGCCAGCGCCACTGTTTACTCGCCCGCCGAAGCCTCGGCGCAGGCGGGGATTAGAACTAGTCTCATAAATATATGCTTCCGCGTAGATCGGCGTTGTAATCAGCGTATATCTGCTTCTATATATAGCTTAGAAATCATCAGTGCCCGCCCCCAAAAGCTTAAGATTAGTGCCTACCTCGTAGTAGCTGGCGTCATTACCGCCGTCCTTTTTGCGCTTATCATCATCTACGGTAAAAGAGGTGCTTTCCAAAACCGCATCTAACTCAAAAGTCAGAGTAGTGGCGTTGCACACATAGCGATAAGCCAGAGTGGAGCTGCCGACGCTGGTTACCAAATCCGGCGCAACCAAAGCATTAACCGGGTCCAGAGGCATGTTGGAGATGGGCGAGCCGCCGGTCATAGAATCCAGATTAACCGGCAGCCAGCCGGTGCCGTCGGTCAGGCCGACATTCACCAACGCAATCTGGTTGTCGGTAAGATTGGTGGTTTCGGCATCCAGAGTAGTATCGGTAATATCCGATGTATCTGATGGGATACTGTAGTAAAGCTTATCGCCGGACGCATACGTACCCGCGCCGCTGCCGGTTTTACAGGTCGTGTTACTTGATGCTCCGCCAAGCCACGGAGTACTGGTGCTCGTAAGATACAGGCCAAGAGCGGTCTTTAGCGTACCCAAATCGGCTAAGCGCTGGGAGTCGCGGGATTTTCTAAGCGTCTCTGCCGGGTTTAAGACGAAAATGATGGCGACGGAGAGAATGGCGATGATGCCAATGACGATTAAAAGCTCTAAGAGGGTAAATCCCTTTTTATTTTGGGGCATATTTATTGGACTTTTATGACTTCTATAACGGTTATTATACAACTTCCCGCGCCAATCCGGCTGTGGATAAGTCAGAGGCGCGGTGGCAGGTCACTCAACGCTTTGCAGTCGAAGTGTAAAACGGCTATTTGAGGTAGGTTTTTATTTTATCCACAATTCCGCCAATGGAACTGTCGGCTTTGACGAAATAATCCTTGGCGCCCAGCTCCGTGGCCTTGTCCATATCCACCTTCTGGCCTAAGTTGGACAAAACTATGACCGGAACCTGCTTCAACTCCGGCTTTTTGCTTATTTCCTCCAGGTACCAAAAACCGTCCTTGTTCGGCAGCATCAAATCCAAAAGCACCAAATCCGGCTTGTCGGACATGGTCTTTTGAAGACCCTCCTCGCCGTCTTTAGCCATAATCACCTCCAGCCCCTCTTGCTGGAGCTTGATGCCATAAACCCGCGACACCAGTTCGTCGTCCTCTATTACCAGAACTTTTTTGGATTTACCGGCCATCTTTCTTTAATTGTAGCAGAGGGATAGAAAAATAGAAAATAGTCCCCTGCTTTTCCTTGGACTCAAACCAAATCCGCCCGCCCCAGGCCTCAACCAAGGACTTGGCAAAGGCCAAGCCCAGCCCGGAGCCGTCCGGCAGGAGGCGCATGGCATTGGAAGCGCGGAAAAACTTCTGGAATATCTTGGGCTTGTCCGCGTCGGGGATGCCGATGCCGGTGTCCCGCACCGAGAAAACAACCTCGCCCGGATCACTGCCTACTCTTATTTCCACACTGCCCTCCGCCGGAGTGTAGCGGGCGGCGTTGCCCAAGATGTTTATTACCACCTGCCGCAACAACGAGGCATCACCAACTATTTGCGCCGCCTTAGGGTCGATCACCGACGCCACCCGAATCCTCTTGTCCACAAAGTCATGTTCCATCTCTTTGAGGATATCGGCGAGGAATGCCCGGGGGTCAATCTCGGTCAATTCCATCTCCGTCCGGCCGCTTTCTATCTTAGTCAGGGCCAAGAGCAATTTTATCACCTCGTTCATCCTGGTGGCTCCCTGCAAAATTCTCTCCGCAAATTCTTTTTGCAGTTTGTCCAGTTTGCCGATATCACCGGTGGAGAGCATCTCCGCATACCAGCGAATAGTAGTAAGAGGCGAGCGCAGCTGATGCGAGGCGATGGCAATGAAATTAGAACGGGACTCATCAATCTTTTTTTCTTCGGTCATATCCCGAAACACGAGCACCGCGGTGTTCATCCCGCCGAACTGAAGCGGAGCCGTGGCCATAACCACCGGAAAGGTGCGGCCGGCGCGCGTCCGGTAGTACAGATTGTCGCGGAGCTCCACCTGGACCCGGACACCATCTTTAAGGGTGCGCATTACTGGCCAGGCCGGCTGCGGCTTCTCCTCAACGCCCTCCAGGATAGTAATCACCTCCGACCAGCGGCGCCCCGTTGCCTCTGCCGCCGAAATTTGGAGCATTCTTTCCGCTGCGGGGTTTAATATTATTACCCGTTCGTCGCTACCGACTACCACCAAACCCTCGCTCATTGAAGAAATAATTGCGTCCGCCCGGTCGCGCTCCTCTTCTATGGTTTTCTCCAGGCGCAGGCGCGCTACCGAAGCGCCAAGAAGGTCAGCCGCGGCTTTAAGCGAACCGACTTCTAACATGGACCATTCCCGTTCATTTTTATGGTCGTCCAGCCCGATAAACCCCCACGGTTCATGCTCCGCGACTACCGGTATTATAAGCAGGGACTTCACCTCGAACCCCTCCAAAACTTTTCTCTCTTCCTCAGTGGCGGAACCAACCGAGAGCTGAACAACGCGCCCGCTCATTAATTCCTTATCTAAACGACCCAGACCCATTTGGGACAAAGACAACCGCGTGAGACGCGGGTCGTTAAGCCGCGAGCCGATACCCCGGCTCACCCATTCGTAATTTATAGTGAAAAGCATTTCTTTGCCGACACGTTCGCCTTCAAAGACATACGCATGGCTCACCCCGGTAGCCGTGCCTAATTGCTCCAACAGGTTTTCCACGCTTTTGCGCCAACTGGCGGTGGTAAGGAATCTTTCTGCGGCGAAGCCCAGGGCTTCCAAAATCGCGTCGCGTCTTTGCGCAGCTTCTTCCGCCCGACTGCGGTCGGTCACATCCCGGATACTCACAATCAATCCGCCCACCGCAACGTTATCCAGAAAGTTAGCGCCGATGGCTTCGACCACCCGCCAAGAGCCGTCCTTGTGCCGCAAACGAAATTCCACAATCTGCGGCTTATCTTTTACCAGCAAGCCGTCGGCGATGGTCTTGGCTACCCGTCCGCGGTCTTCCGGATGAATGAACTCAGAAATGTTTTTGTCCGTTGTCTCCGCCACTTCGTAGCCGAAAAGCCGTTTAACCTGGGGCGTGAGATAGATTATTTTGCCGGCGGCGTCCAGAACCACCACCAAATCCAGGGAGTTTTCCAAAAGCGCCCGCCAGTAGAATTCCTGACCAGAATCCTGGTCGGTCGATTTAAGCTGATTTCGATTTTTGCTCCACCACATTTTATTCCTTACCTATAACTACCACTGCATCATTTGCGTCGCTCTCCGCCAGTGTCTCTACGCCGCCCACCACCTGAAGCTTGCCAACCGCGTCCTGAAGCAGCCAGGAATAATCTTTCTTGCTGTCTTTAATGCGAATTACCGTTTTATCCAGGGCTGGCGACAAGTTGCCGACTTTAGCCACGGTAAATCCTTCTTTAACCAAGTGGTCACGGAGAGTTCCAGCTCGTCCGGGAGTTGCGGTGCTGTTCATGACCGCAATCTTGAGCAGAGCTTTGTCTAATTGCGCCGCCGGTTGAGTGGATGTCGGGGCGGGTGCAGGTGCAGGTGCCGGAGCGGGTTGCACCGCTAGCGGTAAAGCCGCGCCCTCGGTCTCCGAGGCCGGCAGTATGACCAAGCCAAGTTTTTTGCCTACCACCTCCAAGTCACCGATACTCAACCGGACCACCCTGGATTCTGCTGCTTGTTCGTCTATCCGAAATGCGCCATTTATGGCATCCGACAGGAAAGCCGCAGAGGACGTAAAGACGGCAATAACGGCGGCAGTTAACATAATCAATATCGCGGGATAAACCGTTTTTCGCCATTTCCACCTTTTTAGATTAGCCAACGAAAAATTAAGGTTCATGTTCATTGTCCCTCCGGCACCGATGCTTCCACTGGCACGGCACCGCGGGTGTATACGCGACCATTAATGCCTATGCGCATATTCTCTTCCCAGCTGGCGCCGGAAAATGACAACTGGACGCTGCTCATATCCATAAAATATGGCATGGCCTCAAAACTTTTGAGATAGCGCAGCAATGTTGGAAAACCGCCGCTTAAGCTTAAGGAAAAATCTGCCGCAGTATCACTGAAATTCCCGAAGCCAAAACCCGGCTGCAGCGAAAACTGGCTGGCCGAACTATTGACCGCATCCTGGAAAACCAGGATGTCTTCAAGCGGCAATAGGGCGTTAAGTATCTTGGTCTGCGCATCCCCGATACGCGCCAGGTCGCGCCGCAACTGGATTACCGACTCCGTCTTTTTCTCCAGAATCAAGGAGGTGACGCGCTGTTCGTTGATGGAATTGCCGATATGGGCGATACGCGCCCTAAGAAAGCCGATTAACATAACCGCCAAGACGGCCACGAGCAGCGCCCGGCCGATACTTTCCGCTAAATAGATGATTAATTGTTTGCGACTGAACATTGGTTTTTATTGCACTATGAGTCGGGCAGGGTCGCGCAAACGAAAAGAAGCGGAAAAGCCGATATTTTCCCTTTGAGTCACGTTGCTAAGCGGCAGATTTACCTCGGCCAGCCAGGCGGACTCTTCTAAAGACTTCCGGAAGGCGTTGAGCTCCGACCGACTGCGGGCAACGCCGGTAATACTGATCGCATCCGCCGAGGATGGGATGCTAACCGCGGAAACGGTTATGCCCGGCGTGATTCTCGCCCGCAATTCCTCCAAAAGCAAGCTCCAATGCTTCTCGCTCCGCACCATTCCGGCGGTGATTTGGGCCACGGCATTCACCCGCCTAGCCTGATTTTCCAAAATAATCGCGTCTGTCGGCAAAGACGCGCTACCTAAGCCCTGGAGTTGGCGGCTTAAATTGGTTTGGACCGATACCAGAAAGAGCCAGGTTCCGCCATAAATCACCACGAAGAAAATAGACAGACCGATAATAACCGTTGATAAAAACTCGACAAACGCCGTTGCTTTTTGGTTCTCATATGCTTCCTCCGTACCCACCGGCATCAAGCTCACCAGATTATCCTCGGCCCGGGTCATAATACCGCGCACCGCCGCGCCCAGAGATACAAGCCATTTGCCGGGTTCGGTCTTAAGTTCCGGACTTAACGCGTAATCGGCTACGATTCGCGCCGGATTTACGGGTATGCCGAATTGGTCATCCAGGTCGCCGGCGGCACCGCCCACAAGCTGCACCTCGGCTACCGCCATCTTGCGTTCGGCCTCATAGAAATCAAATATTTTCTTAATTTCCTGCGACAGCATATTTTTATCCGGAAAATAAACAGCGGGCAAAAACCGGGTGAAGCGCAGAATTTTGCCCTCCAACACCGACACCGTGGTCCCGCTCTGGCTCATAATAACCGCCGCTGTGGCTTGCTCCGCCGGCGCATCAATCACCCGGCTCAAGCTGGCCGGGGCAAATTCAATGGCCACCGTCCGCAAGCCGGCGGTCTTTAAAATATCCATGTATTTATCAACAATCGGCTTGGGAATAGTCGCTAAAAATATGTCGTTAGTCCCCTTGGTCTCGATTTTTTCCCAGTCCAAGTACATTTTCTCCGGCGGCACCGGCAGCTGAAACCCGATAGTCAGCTTCATGGACTCCTCCAGTTTTTCCCCGCTCACCGTTTTGGGAAAAGAGTAGATATGCGAATAGATGGAATTTGCCGGAATAGAAACAACGGCGTAGTTTACCCGCCCGGCGCGGTTTTTGAGCAGTTCGCTTAGTTCCCGGATAAATTTCGGCTTATCCGCAACTTCACCATTAACCATGATGCCACCCTGGAGCGGTCGCTCCCGCAGCCGCTGCAGTTCCGGTTTTTTGGTTTTGGAATTAACCTCCAAAAGCGCCAGGCGTAGATAGGTTTCGCCAACCTCCAGCCCGGCGATGGATTCTTCCCGAGTTATAAATCTAAGCCAATCCATTACATTTAGCTTATTAGCTTCTCTAGCTTCGTTAGCTTCATTAGCTTCATTGGAGCTTGGGGTTAAAATTTCTAATCATTGTATTTAACATTTTCATCACCTCTTCCAATAGAGAGTCAGCTTTTAAGCAGTCGAGGTTTTTAGTTTTTGGAAGTTTTTTGGTTATTACAATCTGGGTTTCCAGCTCCGCTCCGGAAGCATAGGCGATTCTTAAATATTGTAAAAAATCCTTTCTTGTTCCCCTCAACCTTCCTTCGGCAATATTAGAAGGAATGGCGACCGCTGCTCTTCTCATCTGTGAACTCAGTCCATATACTTCCTCTCTTGGGAATTGCTCGGTTAGTTCATATGTAGCAACAACCAGTTCTATTGACCGTTGCCAAACTATCAGCTCTTTATACGAATGTATCATCTCTAGTGAGCTAATGAAGCTAGCCAGCTAACGAAGCTAGTCAGTGAGCTCCTGCCAGTTCACCGAGGTTATTTCGCCGTTGCCGTCCAGGTATGCATCCACTTGAATGCGGCGAATATTATCCTTGACCTGTCCAGTGGAAACAATCGTCTTCGGCGAGGTGCCGGAACTCACTGTAATTCTAGCACATCCGTCGTTTGCGCTGCAGCCGTTCGCAACGAATTCAATGGAATAACAGCCGGCGGACGGAGTATCGCAAACATAGTTTTTATTCCGAGCGATGCGCACCAGCGCGTCCTTAGCCCCGGCCTCGGCATACTGAATGGCGTTGGACGACTGCGACCGGCCGGCAGAGATGAACGCGTCGTTTAGCGCCAGAGTGCTTAAGCCGATGGCAATGGCCGAGATCAGAATGGTTATCATCGCAACGGCCAAAATAGAGGCAACGCCTGACCGGGAATCTGGAATTAGGAATTCGGAATTAGGGGGTATGAATAAGCATCTTGTCCTATTGCGATTTTCTTGCCAGATGGCTAGATCTTGAAACGAATTTAGTGCCATATTCCAAATTCTATATTCCAAATTTTATCTTACAACTACCGTTGTTTTCTCGCTTGCCGAATAGGTGGCGTCCGGGCTGGCGCTATTGTTCGCAATCGTCATATCAATTCCAATGCTGACCACCGTTGTTCCTAAAACCGCATTGGTGTTCTGCAAACGGGTGAAAAGCAGATTATCTAACCTGACTTTGTCGCCAGTGATGAAATCCGAGCCGGTATCCGTAGTTTTTTGCAAGCGGTTCGAGGCGATTTGATAAGTGGCGGTTCCCGCCTCGCCGCAACCGGAATATATCAAGCTAGTGGAGGTGGCGCCGGCCGTAGCCGGAGTGGAAACAACACATCCTCCCTTTTTCAGGTCATAAGCGATCCTACTGATCGCCGAACGCAGATTGGAATTAACCTCGCTTCTTATTTCGCTCTGCAACCGGCCGCGGTTTAAAGACAAAAAGGTGCCGCTAATTATAAGCACGGCGATGGCCAAAATAGCCATGTAGATCAGAAGCTCCAGCAGGCTGAAGCCAGATAGCCGGACCGCTCGTTGGCTCGTTGGCTCGTTAGATTTCATAATTTTGAGTAGAGAGCGGAGGACATCCTGGCCACCGTTTCAATTTCCGACATTAAGGATTCGAAGTCGGTTCTGGACAAATAGCCCAGGCGATGAGCAATAATACCTTGGGTTTCTAGTTCCGCACAGGAACCTCGAGCAATCGCTAAAAACTGTTTAAAGTCCTTGGTAGTGGTACGCATATGGCCTTCGGCTATGTTTGAGGGAATAGAAACCGCAGCTCTCCTCATCTGACTGGTTAAACCGAAATCTTCGCTTTTAGGAAAACCACTTGTAAGTTTATAGACCAACACCACCAACTCTATGGACTTGTTCCAAACTGTCAGTTCCTTGAAGTTTCTCATATTCTATAGCTGCTGACTATCTGGCTAACGAGCTTTCTGGCCATCTGGCTTTCTGGCTAACGAGCTATTATGGTGACCAATTAACAATGACTGAATCCACCGTCGGCGAGTCGCTGCCGGCGGTGGAACAGTCGCTCGACGAGCACAGCTGCGCCCTATAGCGGAAATATCTTTGCTCGTTATGATTCTGCGGAGCGCAGGTGATCTCCACTGGTGTGTCCGGCGCGGACGGCTCATACCAGCTGGAGCTGTTGCAAGAAGCGCCGCCGATATAATTCCATGGACCACCGGTACTTGCAGCCGTGGCTAACTGGAAGCGCACCCGGGTGCCGGCTGGCAAGGTTCCTTTCCACATAATGGAATTATAAGCTGGGCCGTCGGCGGAACCGGTTGTGTCCAGCGCCACCGAAGTTATCTCGCCGGCTGCCGGGTAACCGCCGGATATGACTGCTTTAGGGTATTTGGTATAAGTATAATTAGTCGCCGAGCCGTTATTAGTTAGACGGAAACAGTATGGCACGCCGCTTGCCGCCGACGCATTGGCAGTAACGCTGTACTCCACCTCGGTGAAGTTTTCGGAAGTTAGGGTAGTAGCAGAAGTGGTATTGCCGGTGGTCTTGACCTGGCCAGCGGCAAAGGCGGCATTTTCATCAGTCAGGCCGCCGGTAACGTTGGTGGTAGCTTCGCCGTCGGTCAGATAGGTAGAGGTGGCCATCCGCCATTCGCTGTTGGCGCTGGAATTGCCGGGCATAGCCGTATAAGCAGCCGTAGCGCAATCGGTGCTGCTCGCATATTCCAAGCGGAAACTTTGGGAACTGCCCCTGGTCCAACCCTCGTTAGACACCTCCAATCTCAGGCGCAGGACGGTGTCTTTGGGGAAGTTGTTGTATTGGACGTCTTCCAGAATAGGGAAGGTGGCGGCTGATTCGCTGCCGTTATCGTTACGCCAGCGGTAGTGTATTTGCTCGTAACT
>JBBUAX010000073.1:0-1102 GCA_038058515.1 Patescibacteria group bacterium | reverse complement strand
GGACATAACTTTTGCTTCGGGATTGCGCGCCCTTTTGCGCCACAGCCCGGATATCATTTTTATCGGCGAAATCCGCGACCGGGAAACCGCAGATATTGCGGTAAACGCGGCGCTTACCGGACATCTGCTTGTTTCCACTATTCACACCAACGATGCGCCCGGGGCGGTGGTGCGCCTGATTAACCTGGGCATCCTGCCGTTTTTGATAAGCGCCACGGTCAACGCCGTTCTGGCCCAGCGACTGGTAAGGAAAGTTTGCCTGAACTGCGTAGAATCCTATGTGCCTACGCCAGCAATAATTAAGCGCTTAGAGGAGGAAATGTCGCGGCAGGGCAAAAAGTTTATTCCCCCGCGCAGCTTCTTCCGCGGCCGGGGCTGTTCGGTCTGCGGCCAAACCGGCTATCAGGGCCGGACCGGCATATTTGAGATATTCTTAATAGACGAGAAAGTGCGCAACCTCATTAATAGCGGCGCTACCACCACCGATGCAATGAAAAAGGCCGCGGTGGGGCAGGGCATGACCACTATGTTTGAAGACGGTTTGGACAAAGCCGCGCGCGGAATCACTTCCATTGAAGAGGTGCTTAGGGCGATTGGAGAATGAGTAATCGCTAATATACGAATCCAACGCAAATATACGAATTCACACATTGAGCATGAGATTTTATTACGTTGCCCAAGACAAAACAAAAGGAGTGGTCAAGGGCGATATGGAGGCCCCGGACCGGCCGGCGGCCATTGCCCAGCTTGTAAAAAGAGGAGTCACGCCCATTAAACTGGAGGTTTTGACCGGGGAGGAGGAAAGGCGCGGCAACTGGTTCACCCGTTTGGCCGCATTTCAAATAGGCGGCGGACGGCTGACTATGTTTGACCAGATAACCGTTGTCCGGCATCTGGGGACGATACTTAATGCCGGCACGGATTTATTAAGCGGCCTGGAAATCATTGCTAAGGATTCCATTAAGCCGCTTATTAAAAAAATCCTCTACGACCTCAAGCAGCTCCGCTTTCGCGGCCTGCGCGTCACCCGGGGTAGGGGCTGCGGGGAAGTCTCCCAAGCGCACGTTCAAGATGTTGGAGATGCCCGTCGCCGCGTCGTAAA
>JBBUAX010000072.1:0-2945 GCA_038058515.1 Patescibacteria group bacterium | reverse complement strand
AAGGGCGCGACCCATAACGATATCTACGACTGGCAAGAAACCCTGCAAGCCATCGCTGATTTTATCGCGGATGAGGCGGGTCAGTAAAACCTCATTTGCGATATATTCACTTTTATGCTACATTAAAAACATGGCTAATCAAATCGCAACAATATCTAAAGAAGTTAGCGGCGGAGAGGAACTGGTCGTAGTGAAGCGCAGCGATTTTGAGCTATTCAGAAAGTGGCAGAATGAGGTACAAAATGCACTGGCGAAGGTAAGACGCGGACGCACGGAATATAGAAACGGGAAAGCTATCGTGGCCTCCTCACCAAAAAGATTTCGCTAAACTTTTCATGGAGAGAATCGGCCGCATACATTATACTTCTGATTTCCGGAAGGCATACAAGAAATTGCCGAGGAATGTTCAAAATGCGACCGACAGAAAAGATGAGCTTTTTCGCAAAAACCCTTTTCATCCAAGTCTTAAAACTCATAAACTCCACGGCCCGCTAGATGGATTGTGGTCTTTTTGGATAACGCGTGATTACCGCGTTCTTTTTGAATTCGTGAAAGATGATGTAATATTTTACGACCTGGGAACACACGAAATTTATCGGTAGGCCATCCCGATCGAGACCCTTCAACTACGTTCAGGGCGAGCGGGTCAGTTCAGCCACTAGAATGACCCCGCGCGAACTCCAGCAATTCATAAACATACTGGACAAAAAAGTGAACATCGAGATTGAACTATGACCCTCGGCTTGTTTTATCCAAAGACCGGGGTAATACCCTCTAACATAGCCAGCGCAGTGCTGATTTTCCTGGGAATATTGCTCTTGAGGTAGCTCTACTTTGACTGCTGAAGTGCTATACCAGATAGTGAAAGCTTGGGTGGCCGCCAGAGGCGGCAAAATGCTATATATACCCAAACTTCTACTACCTGGTATACTATTGGGTAAAGTGTTAAACGCCCCGAAGAGAATATTAATCGCCGAGGACGACCAGATACTTTTGCGGACTTTAAGCGACCGCTTCGTCAAGGAGGGCTTCGCCGTGTTTGAGGTCAAAGACGGCAATGAGGCCATGGCCGAGGCCAGGAAGAATCATCCCGACCTTTTGCTCTTGGATATTTTGATGCCCCAACTTAGCGGTCTCCAGGCCATGCGCCAAATCCGGGAGGAGGGCGAATGGGGTAAGAACGTGCCGATAATTCTCCTGACCAACCTGGACACCACCGACGACATCATCAAAGATATCGTCCAGTGCAAGCCGGCTTTTTATCTGGTCAAGTCCCAGTGGAAACTAGAGGACGTGATAAAAAAAGTTAAAGACCTTTTGGGCCCGGCGCCGGCGATTGCGCATCGCTACTAAAGCGTCCACCGGGCGACAAGAAACTCTAAATCTCCTCACATGAAAATTCGAGAGGTGATGAGGACTAAGGTGGTGACTATCACGCCGGAAACCACTTACGAAGAAGCGGCGAGGTTAATGCACAAACATAAATTCAGCGGCCTGCCAGTGGTGGACAATGCCGGAAATCTAGCCGGCATGCTTTCCGAAAAAGATTTATTCCGCGCCATCTACCCCGACTACGGCAACTATATGGCCGAATCCGAAATCCATCATGACCTAGAAGCCAGTGAGGATAAAATCCAAGAGGTCCGCACCCAACCGGTAGAAAAATTCATGACCCGCAAGGTGATTACTATCCGGCCGGACTCGCCGGTTTTGGCCGCCGGCGGATTGATGCTCGCTAAACACATCCACCGTCTGCCGGTGGTAGACAACGACAAAGTGGTGGGTATTGTAAGCCGCGAAGATATTTATCGGGCCATCCTTAAAAAGCGCCTAAAATTACGCCGCTGGCTATAGCACCCAGCAATCACCATGCCTACAAATAAAATTATCATCATTTTTCTCTGCCTAGCAGTCCTGGTGATTGCTTTTGTTGCTATAAAACTCTGGCCATCCAAAACACCGGCCATAAACAGCTTTGAAGATTGCGCTAAGGCCGGCTACCCGATTTTGGAATCCTACCCGCCGCAGTGCAAAACCCCGGACGGGCAAACCTTCACCGGCAAAGCGATGGTTACCCTGCCGCCGGATGGAAAGTCGCTTGCGCCCAGGCCGAAAAACGATTTGCGAATGTGCGTCCAAGTCATCACTCCGGCTAAAAATCCCGAAACCGGCGAGATTCGTGAGTTCCCGACTCCTTGCGACGTGCCGCCCGGCTGGACACCGCTTCAACAAGCAAGCTTTCCGGAATAAATGTTCCGCTTTCCGAACGTAAACCTCAGAACCGAGGCTAAGATACTCATTCGCGCCAGCTTCCTGGCGTTTTTTGCCCTGGGCCTGTTCGGGCCTCTTTACGCCATATTCGTGCAAAATATCGGCGGCGATATACTGGATGCCGGCATCGCCTTCGCCATCTTTAATCTGGTAACCGGGGTTTTCATTCTTACTCTGGGCACATCCAGATTTTTTGCCCGCAACGTCCGGCCGATGGTAGTCATTGGTTATATTGTTTTGACCATCGGCGAAGCCGGTTATTTGCTGGTGCAAAGCCCCTATCATCTTTTCATTGTCCAGGTAATTATCGGCTTGGCTGGCGGAATACTAGAGCCGTCCTGGGACAGCATTTTTGCTGCCGAACTTTCGGAAGCGGAAGCCAGCACCCATTGGGCGCTGTGGGCCGGCGGGCAGAATATCGTTACCGGCATCGCTGCCGCGGTCGGCGGCGCCATCGTCGCTACCTATTCTTTCACTGCTCTTTTCGTAGTTATGGCCGTCTTTAATCTGTTTGCGGTTTTTGCCGTTTTACAAATACTAAAAACGGGGCCGACCGCTTGCGGTGAGCAAGGCCGAACCGCCCCGCTGCACCAAGCATCATAAACCGGGTTTAGTTCCGCAAATACCGCCGCACTGCGACGAAGCTGGAGAATACGCCCACGAATATTCCGAAA
>JBBUAX010000071.1:0-4240 GCA_038058515.1 Patescibacteria group bacterium | reverse complement strand
GAACGGTCCATAAACACAGGCGCGGCCTTTGCCGAGCGCCAAACCGGGGACGATACATTCAGGGAATACGTGACAAAATTCGGATTCGGCGAAAAAACAGGAGTTGCTCTCCCCGGCGAGATTAAAGGAGATTTGCGGCAGTTGCGCCGCAGCGCGCCCGCAGTGGCGTTTGCGACAGCCTCATTCGGCCAAGGCGTGGCTGTGACGCCGATTGAGCTTATAAATGCTTTTTCCGCCATTGCCAATGGCGGCGCGCTGATGCGGCCGTATCTTAACGCGGCTTTAGAGCCAAAAACAACGCGAAGAACAATAACTCCAGCTGCCGCGGAGGCCGTTACTCAAATGATGGTTTCGGCGGTTGACAAAGCCGAGGTGGCCAAAATTAAGGGGTACGCTGTCGCGGGCAAAACCGGCACAGCTCAAGTTCCAGATTTTCCAAAAGGCGGTTATACCGACAAACTTATTCATACCTACGTTGGTTTCGGGCCGGTTAAAAATCCGCGGTTCGTAATTCTTATAAAATTAGACGAACCGCAGGGCGCGCCGCTCGCCGGAACCACAGTTGTGCCGGCTTTCCGCGATTTGGCGCAATTTATTTTGAATTATTACGACGTGCCGCCGGACAGGCTATAGTCATGAATCTTGAAACTTGGAACTTGAAACATAAATCTTGAAACATAAAAATTGAGGGATGAAACATTTTTTTGTAAAAATTTTGAGGTGGATTTTGAAAAAATTGGCGCAGCTCACGATTTGGCGGTACAGACCCGGGATTATCGGGGTAACCGGCAGCGTCGGCAAGACCTCCGCAAAATTAGCCATCGCGGCGGTATTGGGCGGGGAACGCAAAGTAAGGGTATCGGCCGGAAATCTTAATAATGACTTAGGGCTGCCGCTTACTATTCTGGGAGATTGGTCAGCGGAAGAATTGAAATTAGTGAGCCGGGAAGAGCCCTCCGGAAAACGGAGAATCGCGAAATTTTTGTTCTGGCGCAAAGTAGTTTGCCGCGGCTTATGGCGGATTTTGTTTCCAAAAAGATCGGCATATCCTGAAATTTTGGTTTTGGAATACGGCGCGGATCGGCCAGGAGATTTAAGATATCTTTTAGAGGTTGCCCGACCTAACATCAGCGTAATCACCGCAGTAGGGGATATGCCAGTGCATGTTGAATTTTATACCGATCCAGAGGAGGTGGCGCGCGAAAAATCCCGCCTCATTGAATGTTTGCCAGTCGCCGGCTTCGCGATTTTAAACTACGACGATGAAACAGTGATGGATTTAAAAGATAGGACGCGAGCGCATCTTATGACATTTGGATTTGCAAAAGGAGCAGAGACGCAGGTGGTTACTTTTGAAAATCGTTCCAAGGAGGACCCCTCGGCAGCGCTCGGGGCAAGGAGGCCGCCGGGCATTGCGTTTAAACTGGAGTACGGAGGAAATTCTGTGCCGGTCCGGCTCTATGGAATCTTTGGCAAAGCCCATGCTTATGCCTCTGCGGCGGCCGCGTGCGTTGGATTGATTTTCGGAATGAATCTCATAAAAATTTCTGAAGCGCTCAGAAGCTATCGCCCGGCGGCAGGCAGGATGGAACTTCTTCCGGGCATAAAATTCAGTTACCTCATAAATGACTGCTACAATGCGAGTCCCAATTCAATGCGTGCCGCTTTGGACACTTTGAAAAGTTTGCCCGCGAAAAGAAAAGTGGCGGTCTTGGGAGATATGCTGGAGATTGGTAAATATACGATGGAGGCGCATGAACGGGTTGGCCGGTTAGCGGCAAGGATTGTGGAAGTATTGGTGACCGTGGGGCCGCGCGCGAAATTTATAGCTGACGCCGCGCAAAAAAGCGGCTTAAATAGAAAACATATTTATAGTTTTGACACCGCGGAAGACGCGATAGACACAGTCCAGAATCTAATCAGAAAAGGGGATTTGGTTTTAGTGAAGGGGTCGCACGCGATGGAATTGGAGAAAGTGGTGGAAGGAGTTAAAATCAGCCAATAGCCAATAACCAATAGAACAGCGCCTGCATGCCGTTATCGTCTAGTCTGGTCTAGGACACATGGTTCTCAGCCATGGAACCCGGGTTCAAATCCCGGTGACGGCACAAATATAAAAACGATATGATAGATGTATAATTAAACTAATAAAAGGGATTCACCAATGGACAATTTTTATATTAGGCGAATAATTGTCAAAATCACTATAATTTCAATATCACTTTTTCTATTTATTGCCGCCGCTTCAAGCATTGAGGCGCAGACGGAATGTTCGGGTAATATTTATAGTGATGCCGCTAGCGCCGAGGCCTGCGTTAAACTCGCAGAGCAGCAGGGAGGAGAACGCGGGTACGATATAAATTGCGCCGCTGAGAAGGTTGGCCATCCATTTGTTAATCCCTCTACTGGCTTGAATTATTATTACAACCCGGCATGCGTTGTTAATGGTTCGGCTGGCCACGGCGCAGCGCTGCTTGCCGGTTATTCCGGAGGCGGCACGGGATTAGGCGGAGGAACGCTTCTTTCGGTGAACTCCGGCTGGGATATTTTGAAAACAGAACTTAAGTCAGAAGCAGCTGCCTCGCGGTGCGGCGCGGGCAACTGGGGGTATAGCCCGGAAAGAGGTTATTACTGCGTTTCGTCCGGCGGCGCGCTGCCCGCGGGAACTTATCCTCCGTCTTCCGGCGCCCCAACGGCGATAACGCCGCAAGCAGTAAACAATATTATATCGCAAATTAATTCGCTCATAAGCGGGTTAAATACAATGAGCGTGGCTTCAGCCAGCGAGGCGATAGGACGAATTCAACAATCTCTTCAGGCAATGGGCATCACGCCAACTGGTCAGGCAACAGGCACCACAACAATTGGAAACGCACAGACTTCCTCTACTGCTTTTCCGCGAACAGTCCGAACCAACACCGGCGCCCTAAATGCCCGTATAGCGCCAAATACCACTGCCCAACTTGCGGCCCGCTCCTACAATGAACAGACATTCATTGCCATAGGCGCGGTCTGCGGCGAGAATGTGCAGGGGGAAGCCCGTTGGTGGGTAACGCATCAAAATACTTATGTGTGGTCCGGCGGAACCAAAGAAAAACCAGAACTTAATTGCGAAGGAGCGCCAGGAGGAGGCGGCCAGCAGCAATTTCCTTTGGCAAGCACACCCACAGCCGCAATTCCTTCAACTTTTCGCTATCTTAAGATTGAGACAACCGAACCCGGCTGGGTCTCTTGGCGGGAAATAGAGGCCTATGATGAGGCCGGAAATAAAGTTGCTCCAGTGGCAGCTGCCGCAAGCAGTGATTGGCGAGCTCCTCATCCTCATAATGCTATAGGGCCAAGCGGTGTTTATGATGGAAAAGATTGGACGGTTTGGAATGCAGGCGAAACAAATCCGGCTTGTATCGGCGGCTATAATCCGAGTTGTCCCACATCGTCCCGGTCGGCCTGGATACAACTTGATTATGGCTCGCCAAAACAAATCGCCAAAATACGGTTACTGGAAACCGGCGATCAATATCCGGAAACCGACAAATTTTATATTAGCAACGACAATGTCTCTTATTCTTATGTTGGCCAATTTTCTGGAGCCATTCGGGATAATACTTGGATTGAATATCCTTTTCCGACTTCAACAGCCACCACAACCGCTTCTCTAACAGCCAACGGCAAGCACGAGCTTGAAGTTTCTTACGGAGAAGGGCTTACTCTAGATTGGTCCTCAACCAATGGTATGGGCGCTTTTTCTACTTATAGTCATCAGTTTGACCAGAACCTGCCAGGTTATACTTACGGAAACAGAACCACCAGCTGTGTTATTATGGAGACTGCTTTACTCGATCCATTTTACCGGCTCAAAAACGGGACTCTGCCGTTACAAGGAACGTATAGAGCATTTATCGCAGATTTCATGTGCCAGCCCAAAGAAGTGTTTACTATTACTTACAAAGCAACTAATCAGTACGATCCAACTAAGTTTGCTCAAGATTCCGTTACGATTAAAGTCGTGGGGCTTCCAAAGGACTTCACTACTAACGGAGGCATTTTATATAACTGGGAAAACAACGAAAGAAACATTACCGTCGGTCGCGGCGGTTCCAAGACCGTAAAGATAATTACCTTTGGGACTAGTTATAAACCAACGCTTACGGCCCTGAACCTGCCTTTAGGAATAAGTGTTTCCTTTGGGGCTTGGGACAATACCGAGTATTATCCCCGCGCGCCAGTTACGGTCAGCGTC
>JBBUAX010000070.1:0-1082 GCA_038058515.1 Patescibacteria group bacterium | reverse complement strand
ACTACGCGGCGCACTTCCGTGAGATACCGCCCCAAGCACCCATCATCAAGCACTTTACGGAGAGCTTCGGATTCAAAGAGTTCGCGGGGCGTTTAGGAGAGGACTTCGGTTTTGAAAGAGCTTTGAAATACCTCGGGGCAGCCGACGGCTTCCTTGAATATACCATTCCCACACCCCTTTGCCGTAAGCCAACAGGCAATCCTTGCCGTGAGTGCAATGGGACCGGAAGGAGCGAAGAGTTTGACCGCGATTGCCTCTTTTGTGAAGGCGACCAGGACATCCGCTACGACTACCAAGAAGCGTATGCGGTCTCCGCAACGCTCTCGCTGCTGCTTGGGCTAATGGAATTCCCCGACATTGAAACAACGGCGGCCATTCCGCAGCTCCTGACCGTGACCACCGCAACAATCAGAGAAAGCCACGGCGGTTCGCTCGGCGGAATGTACAGTCGTGAGCTGGTGGCCTACCTCAAATCGCGTGGTCCAGGCCCAATTCCCGAAATGGTCGCGGCGATGCGAACTGTCTGGGAAAGAGTGGAAAGCAGGATTCGCGATTTCTACGACCACTATTTCTCAGCATACACCCAGGGACAGGACGGTTGGCTGAATGTTAGTTGCCCCGGCGATAGGGCGGGTCTCAATCCGGCCCATAGCTGGATAGACAAGAGGAGGGGATGCGAGTTTTCTTGCCACAATGTGGATAATCCCATGCAACAGCTCGCTCTCCTTGCGTCCCTTGCCGCTCTCCACGATCTCGCGCGGCTGGCAGCCAGCAAATAGCTGGGTACAAACAAGGCCACGGATTATTCCGCGGCCTTTTTCTTTATTATGCGTCTTTCAATCTATATGGATTTCGTTGCTTGCTGTTTGACCCCGCGCCTTTGGAGAACTGCAACATCCAGCCGTTTTCCCAAGTCCATCGTTTTTCCTCCAATGGACAAATTCTCTTTAAAGAAAACAAGGATTATGCAGAAACGTTGTGGAAAACGAAGTTCCCCAAAGGTGACGGGGTTTGACCTCCACACTAAATAAAGATTGCGAAGCAACAGCATTTCAAAGTTCATTGGACTAATATTGTTTTTT
>JBBUAX010000069.1:0-6008 GCA_038058515.1 Patescibacteria group bacterium | reverse complement strand
CGGGTAAATGCCGTGCCCCAAGATCCGGTTGCGGCTAAATGGCAATGGGCCGTTGAGCCGCAAATAGCTGATTTCGGCGAGCGCAGCGGCCCGGAGATGATAAGCATAAACCTTGTCATCCCGGTTGCTGACGCTCAGGTCAACGTTAAAGTGACCGATGCCGGCGGCATGCCCATTGAAGGTGTGGGCGTAGCCCTGGAGCCGCCGTTCATTTCTGGAGCAGTAAGCGGTCCATTGCCCACGCCGCGCTTTGACCGGACCAATTCTCTGGGGCGGGTAACGTTCTGGATGATTCCAGGCAGTTATCGCCTCCGCGCTTTTCTGCCGCCGGAACGCGGCTATATGAACCCGGCCGAGAAAATGGTGGAGATAAAAAGCAGTGAAGCCAAAGATTACTCTATGGTCTTTGAATCGGTTGCGTCTAAGCCAACTGCCAGTGTGGGCGGGACCACTGCTTTGGAAGACGGGACCCTGGTAGATGCTTTTGTATGGGCTTGGGCCGAGAAAGGCGGTTTTACTGAAACCCGCGCCAATAGCAAGGGCCAGTTTGTTCTAAATCTGCCTATTGGCGACAAGTGGCATATCGGTGCCGGCCGGGAGATAAACGGCTTCCCTTATAAATCGGCGGAGAACGTGGTGGAGCCGACTGCAGCTGGCGTAACCATAAATCTGCAGTTGCCAAGAACGGCTCGGGAGCCATTGCCGCCGCCGGTGGTTGTAACCCAATCCGCGACCCAGCCGATTATTGCCCAATCCCAGGACGGCGCCAAAGTGGTAGTGCCGGAACAAGCGGCAGCGAGCGGGGGCACGGTTCAGGTTAATTTCACGCCGACGGTGGAGGCGCCTTCCCAGGAGGGCGCGCGGCTCATAGGCAAGGCCTATGACGTTTCGGTTAAAGACGAGGGCGGCAAATTTATCTCTAGCTTGAATAAGGAGGTAGAAATAACTCTGCCTTACGATGAAAAAGAGTTGGAAAAACAAGGGGTGTCGTTGGACAAAGTAGCCCCCAGCTACTACGACGATAAAACCGGAACCTGGGTTAAACTGGACAACTTCACCATTGATAAGAAAAACAAAGTTTTCGTGGTTAAGGTCAAACATCTGACTCGTTTTGCCTTGGTCGCACCGGCGGATATCGTACCGCCATCCGCGCCGAGCAAGCTTCAGGCCCGGCTTAGCGGCGTGGCCGAAGTAACCCTGGCCTGGGTTAATCCGCAAGCTGATTTCCATCACGTGAAGGTATATCGTTCCGAAGCCGCCAGCCAAGCCGGAACAGCGGTGGATGAATTGGTCACCAGCAGCAACTTCCGGGACGCCCAAGTCAAAGTCGGCTCCACCTACTACTATGCGCTTAAATCGGTGGATGCCGCCGGTAACGAGTCCGTCGCCACCACTCCGCTTACGGTTAAGGTTACCGGCAAGGTAGACGCCGGTGCGGCGGTGTCTAAGATAGCCACGACCCTTAAGCGCGGCAGCCGCAGCGCCGAAGTAAAATCTTTGCAGCAAATCTTAATTGACCAGGGATTCCTGGTGGTGGATGCGCCGACGACCTATTTCGGTCCGGCGACCGAGGCAGCGGTAATTAATTTCCAGAAAGCCAAGGGTATAGAGCCAACTGGTGTTGTCGGCCCCCAGACCCGAACTATCTTGAACTCACTGCTTGCGGAGTCGGGGACGGTCTCGGCGGGAACGGTAACGCCATCCCCGGGTCGTTTTGTGAGCGCGCTGACGCGAGGTCAGAGCGGTGAAGAAGTTAAAGCTCTTCAGCAGTTACTTATAAAACTTGGCTTCCTATCCGCGGATGTTGGCGCAACCAGTTACTTCGGCTCGCTGACCGAAGCCGCAGTTAAAGATTTCCAGAGATCTAAGGGCTTGGAACCGGTCGGTTTGGTTGGACCGCAGACCCGGGCTGCCCTGAATTCACTGCCGTAGCCGACAAAACTGGGTAGGAATGAAAAATCGGTACTACGTTTTCTTCGGCATAGGCCTGGCGTTAATCGCGGCTTTGCTTTGGTGGTTTTACGGCGGCCAGTGGCTTTTCGGTTCGGCTAGCCCCGATGTTTTTGAGCTAAGTCAATTTGGCACGGAAACCATCCATTACGCCGGCGACCCGGGGTTTAAAATTCCCAAGATACATGTTTTGGCTTTTTACTTTGTTCCTAAGGATTACGCGTCCAAAGCCATCGGCAATTGGAAAGCCGTTATTGAGGAATCTTTCGGGTCGCTTGTCGATTTTTACCGGTTTCAGCTGCGCGAAGGTACGGATATCCGCACGGATTTATACCCGGAGCCGGTTATTGGCGAACTGGAGCACCGCTTTTACGACGGTGAAGACACTAATCGCGGCAATCCTAATGCGCTTCTTAGCATTCGTCGCGAGTTGATGCGGCGGGTGTTAGAGCCGTCCGGCGATTTATACCGGGACGGATTTATAGGTTCAGATGCGGACGGATATAAAGCCATGGCCATAATCTATGAAGGCGTTGGTGCGGCGGCGACGTTGCGTGGAAGCGAGGAGGAGGAGGTGATCGGCGGCGATACGGTGGCTATCCGCGCCGAGGAAACACCGGCATTTTTGGTTTCCCGCTTTTTTCTTACCGATGAGGTCTATGCCGACTATGGCTTAAGCGTCTTGGCCCACGAATTTGCCCATATTCTTGGGCTGAACGACGATTACGAAGCAGAAAGGGGCAACCCTGTCTCTGATGACTTAATGGGCGCGGGGATGTTCCGGCCGCTTACCAGCACCTATTTGTCCCTGGATGATAAAAAACAATTGGGTTTGAGTTATTAGCCGATGGCAACACACACTCATGGAAGTTTAAGGACTCGTCTGGCCATCGCTTATGCGGCCCTGGGTTTGGTGCCGCTCGTGCTTATGGGCCTTTTGGCGTTGCGGGTGATTACCATAACTTACCGCCAGGACGTGGCTACTATGGAAACCCAGCTTTTACGTCAAAAAGCCGGCGAGATAAAAAGCTTTATCGATAACGCCATCGGTCTTTTTGAAATCCGCTTGGGTTATGAGTATGCATCCATACCGGCGGAAAAAGAACTGAATCTCTTGTTAACCGGATTACTGGAAGAAAATGAATTTATTGAGGAAGCCGCGTTTCTGGGCGCGTCCAGTGGCGAAGAAGTGGCGCGCATTTCCCGCACCCAGAAAATAAGCCGTATCCAGCCGCAAAACTTGCGGGAATTGCCGGAGTTCAAAATTGCGATGACCGGGGAAAAATATTTCGGGCCGGTGAACTATTCCCTGGATGGCCCGCTGATAACCTTGGCCGCACCGGTTAAAAATAGCGTCGGTCAGGTAATCATGGTTTTAACCGGGAAAATTAATCTTACTTCTCTGCGCAACGTGATGGCCTCGGCGCGCTTGGGTGAAAACGGCTACGTGTATTTGGTGGATAAGGTTGGCACCATTATTGCCAGCGCCGACCCGGATTACATTTACCGTTCGGTCGGCGGGTCTCCTTGGATACAAGGACTGCTTAACGGCCAGGAGCATAAGGGCTTGAGCGCCGACGATGAAAGAGTTGGACTTCTCGGCGTCAATTCCTTAACCGCCGGCTTGAATTTGGAAAATTTGGGCTGGGGCCTGGTGGCGGAGTGGCCCAAAGCCGACGCTTTCGCGGTGGTGGCCACCATCCAGCGGGAAGTGCTGATATTCTCTTTCGTCGTGCTCATCGCCGTGATTCTTCTGGGCTGGCTCGCCGGCCGGCAAATTTTAAGACCGCTGGCTATGCTTAGCGCCGGGGCGGCCAAGATTGGCAGCGGCCAGTTTGATTACAAAATAGATATCACCACCCGGGACGAGCTGGAAGCCCTGGGCGAGGTTATGAATCGTATGGGCGAAGACCTGAAGCGCCTGGAAGAGCTTAAAGCCGTGGAGATTCGCGCCGAGGCCCTGGCCGAGAGTTTGCGCAAGGAGCGCGAGCTTTCCAAGATTAAGGACGAATTCATCACCAACACCTCCCATCAACTGCGCACGCCGCTTACGATTATGAACTGGAATTTGGAGGTCTTGAGCGGGGAAATCAAAGACCCCGAACACAAAAAGCTCGTGGACGATTTTGGCACCGGCTTGAGCCAGATAAACGCCATAGTTCACGACCTCTTAACGGTTTCGGAATATGGGCCGGGTTTCAAAAATAAAATCGTGGAGAAAGTTGATTGGGGAGAGATATTAGGCAAAGTGGTTTCTACCCGGGACAAAGCGATCAAGGACAAAGGCGCGATTTATGAGCAAAGCGTTGCGCCGAATTTGCCGGAGATAAAAGGCAACCCCATCGCCATGCAGACCGTGCTGGAAAATCTTCTAGATAACGCCATAACCTATACTTCTCAAGGCGGAAAAATTAATGTGAAAATCGAGCCGGAGGCGGCGGGCATCAAGGTAAGCTTTAGTGACAGCGGCATCGGCATTCCGGAGGCGGACAAACAATCCATTTTCATGCAATTCTTCCGCGCCAAGAACGCCATCAACATGAAGAACGTCGGCACCGGCCTGGGGCTTTACATCTGCAAGAACATTGTTGAAGGCCATGGCGGCAAAATAGGATTTGAATCAACCGAGGGCAAGGGCACGACGGTATTCATTACTGTTCCAATCAATAATGCCGAGCCGGCCAAGACCTAAATTTGACAACACGTTCTATTCTTGAGATCATGGGTTTGGCATCGCTTACAAGGAGGTTGTTATGGACGCGCCACCCGGCAGAATGTCGCCTGATGATTTCCAGCGGGTTCTGGATGAGCATGTGGTCGCGCATTACGAGAAAGGCGATGGCGGCTACAAGTGCAAGAGGTGCGGGGCCGTGATCAAGCGGGTGACGGGCTACGCGTCGGTTCACTCTGCGGAGTTCGGCGATACTTGCGCTGGCGGAGGCAATGTGAGGCAATTCCCGCTTCCGTATTGCCCGAACTGCGAGGGAGAACCGAAGCAGACGGCAACGTGTGTGCATGTTCACATGTTCATCCCCACGCGTAGCGCGGCAGCCGTATGAGAGGAACAAGGTTGGGCTCCCACTGTGAATACAGTGCCTCAAGGAGCCCGCATCGTTTTTATGCATTACATTATTGGCATAGACGAAGTCGGCCGTGGTTCTCTGGCCGGACCGGTAGCGGTTGCGGCGGTGGCTATACCCAAAAACTTCCGCTATTCAAAAAAGCTGGTGCCTTGCGAATTGCGCGACTCCAAGCGACTGACTCAAAAACAACGTGAGGCGTGGTATAGATATCTGACTCAACATCCATCGCTTTGCTATAGCAAAGCGCGGGTATATCCGCGGCGAATTGAAAAATTAAACATCGCCAAAGCGGCGAATATCGCGGCACTGCGCGCCTTAGAGCGGCTATCTAAAACCCAAAACCTAACACCTAAAACCTGTCGGATACTCTTGGATGGCGGCTTATATCTGGGCAATACAAGCAGAAGAGTGCAAACCACCGGACAAGGAAGCGCAAAAAAAGTCCGCGTGCATCCGCGTGATGTTCCGCGATATTCCGCTTCTACATTAGTAAGGGGCGACGAGCGCATCCCGGCAATCCAAATGGCTTCCATCATAGCCAAGGTTTCCCGCGACCGCTTTATGGTCAAATTAGCCAAACAATATCCGGTTTATGGCTTCGATATTCATAAGGGCTATGGGACTAAAGCGCACTTTGCCGCAATTCGCAAGCATGGTCCGAGCGAGGCGCATAGATTGACGTTTCTATCCCGTCGCTATAGTATGTCGTAGGTGGTAAGTGGTATGTGGTAGCGAGAATTGGTTCTCTACTACATACTACTTACTACATTCTACCTACTAACTAAGATGGGTGGCGTACCAGTAAAACATCATTCTAAAGGTAAGGTTGGCCGCAGGCGGTCGCATTTGGCGCTGAAGAAGCAGCATATTTTTGTCTGCAAAAACTGCAGCGGCCCAAAACTAGCTCATCGGACCTGCATCCAGTGCGGCAAGAAGTAGGCGATGGTTGGGGAAGAAGTCGGGCAAGGACTTGAT
>JBBUAX010000068.1:0-3701 GCA_038058515.1 Patescibacteria group bacterium | reverse complement strand
GGGCAAAATGCTTGGGCGGTGCTTCGCACCGCCTCCGAAATGGACGGCAAATTTGAAAAAAGTTTGATTATGGAGCGGGATACCGGAATCGAACCGGCACTTTCACCTTGGGAAGGTGACGTACTGCCACTATACTAATCCCGCACGCTTTTATACTACTACACCTTATATAGATAGAAAAATTTTCTTTAATCCGAAACCCCGCAGCCGGTTTGGCTAGGCGTCCCGCCGGCGGCGGGACCAAACCGGCGAGGACAAGCGAGCGCACCGCAGGAGTGCGCGAAGCGGGTTGAGGAAAAAGAAAATTTTTCTAGCCACTCCCCCCATCTCCGCCTTCATCACCTATGAGCGGCACGAAACTGAATCCGTAATATTCTTTCATGCGGAAATCGCCGGTGCCGGCCTTCTCCCAAACCTCAATGGTGTTCTTGACCGGAGCTACTATGCGCCCACGTGTGCGTAGTTGCTCTTTCCATGCCGGCGGCACCGCCTCCCCCGCCGCGGCAGCGATTATCTTATGGAACGGCGCTGCGTCCGGATAACCCTTGGTGCCGTCGCCCCAATAAACCTCCACTGCGCCGCCGGAAACGAAATCATACTTGGCGATATTCCGCGATGCCATTTTCTGCAACTCTTCCAGTCGTTCAATGGCGATAACTTTGCCGGGTTTTTTGCCGTTTTGGCTTACGATGTCAGCGATAAGCGCTGCGGTCCAGCCGGAGCCGGCACCGATCTCCAGTACCCTCTCGCCCGGCTGCGGCTGTAAGAGCTCCAGCATAAAGGCCACGGTGAGCGGCTGGGATATGGTCTGGCCGAAGCCAATGGGCAAGGGGTAATTGCCATAGGCCTCCGCAGCATACTCCGGCAAAACAAAATCTTTGCGGTCTATGCGCCGGAATGCCTCAATTATCGCCGGGGTGCGCAAATACTTGCCGCGAATAAGCTCCTGAATTAATGTTTCTTTGTCAGTTATGGCCCGCTTCATGTTTCATAATTTATGATTCAGGATTCAAGATCCATGATTCACGTTATCTGAGCACCACCTTCTCTCCGTCCCAGGCGAATCCGCGCGCGAATATGACGACCGATGCACGACGCCTGGCATCCTGAAGCCAATCTTCCAGCTTCTCGCCGCGGAGATACAGCCGGCCAGCCAGAACATCTTCCTCCGCCTGGGGTATAAGCACGTCGCTCCGGAAGTCCGCATAGCTTAATCCATACACCACTCCGGCGGCTTGTTGCAAGCCGGAGTTCTCATCATATTTGGTGAGCTTTCTACCCACTAGGTAATCCATATCTGAACCAGCTTCCACCTTGGCCCCGGCGCTCACCAGTTCACGCTCTATGAGTTCTTGCAACACGCCGGCTTGAATAGCTTTATCGTCCAACGGTTTTTCATCCGCGCCATAGACCTTTTGCAAATTACCGTGATAGACGGACGCCGCGCGGAAATTCCGCCAAAACCGCCGCGCACCGATGGTCGAGCTGTTAACCAGCGCCACCGGATAGTAGTCGGCGGATACCAAAAGCAGACCTCCAAGAAAAACCACGGCCAAGACCCCGACGGCAATGGTCTTTTTGTTCTGGCTTAGGGCCTGCCTCCACGCCCCGTAAGAAATTAAATGTTTTCCGTCTACTTCAGCCATGATGTTTTACTTGGATAATGATTGGACGTTGTGGCCATCTTGGCTTCAGAGAGAAAACATTTTCTCTCTGGTTTCTTACGGGGAGGGTTCATGGATTAGTTATGGACTAGTTGAAGAAGTCCGCGGCGGGACAATAATGATAAGTTTTTCCCCGGGCAAGCGATAATTGAACCGTGCCCGCAGTTCTTTTTCCAAATTAGCCGGATTCAAATAAAAATTGTAATCGGCGGTTAGGCTTTCGGCATCGGCCCGAGCCTTGGCCAGAGCTTCTTTCTGGACTTCGTAATCCGTCTTAGTCACATCCACCCGCAATGATAAGATCCGCACCTGAAGCAAGAGGAGCATCAGGAAGAACGATAGGACTATAATGAGGCCAATGCGCACCGGGTAGTGAAACTGCGACTATGCTTTATTTTCTCGACTTTTTCTCATATTTACGCTTGACCATAAACTGTTATTGATACACACGCAAGGTTAGATAAATAGATGCCGGTCGCAGTTCTACTACCCGGGCATTCCGGTAAGTATGATACTCCTATTTTTTGAGTATTTCCCGGAAGGTCTCCGGGGAGATGATTACCCGCGCCATTTGCTTCAGTTTTTCCTTGCCCCGTTTTTGTTTCCGCCATAGCTTCATTTTACGGCTACGGTCCCCGCCATAAAGATAGCCGGTCACGTCTTTGCGCAAAGCCGGAATATCTTCCCTGGCGATTATTCGTCCCATGGTCCGGGCCTGAATGGATTGGGCAAATTGCTGGCGCGGCAAAAGTCCCTTAAGCCGCTCCACCGTGGCCCGGCCTTCGCGCTCCAGATCCTTTTTGAATACCACCCGGGTCAGGGCAGAGACAATGTCGCCGGCAACCAAGATCTCCAATTTTTCCACTTCCGCCGCTTCTTCATCATCCAGCTCGTAATTGAAAGATGCGTAGCCGGCGGACAGGGACTTAAGCTGGTCGTCAAAATCCCGGATGAGTTCGGCCAGCGGCATGCGGCCGATGATGAGGACGCTGTCCCCGACGTTTTTTATCTCCGACACGTTGAGCTGAAAAACATTCTGGAGGCTGAGCACCGGATTCAAATAATTCGGCGGAGTAAAAATCTCCACCCGGATCATCGGCTGAAGCACCGCCTCCGGACTGTCCGGAAATTCGTGCGCGTCTTTGACGGTCCGCCACTCGCCCTGGTCTTTTCCGCCAGAGGCAGATCCGCCTCCGGCGGACACCTTCACTCTATAGGCAATGGACGGGAAGCTGGTCAAGAATTCCAGATTAAATTCCCGGGTTAGGCGTGCCGCGGTTATCTCAAAATGAAGCTGGCCCAGGAATCCTAATTTAAGGCCGCGGCCCAGGGCCTCGTTCGCATCAGGCTCAAAACTTAGAGCGGCGTCGGTCAGGCGCAGGCGCTCTATGGCTCGTTTCAGGTCGTCAAATTCAGTTGTGCCATCTGGGTAAAAAGAGATGAAAACCACCGGTGTCGGTTCTTTATAACCCGGCAAAGCTATATCACTAATCCTTCCCGAATCCAATTCGCGAATATTCGCGAAAGAAATTCGGGATTGATTCGAGATTACCGTATCGCCGATCTTGACCAAGGCCGGCTCTTTGAGTCCGGTGGCTATATAACCGATCTCCCCGGCCGCAAATTTCTCCGTAGATTTAAGCTCCGGGGCGAAATAGCCGATTTCTTTAAGCTTGCATCTTGCGCCGGTCGCCAAAAAATTCACTTCACTTCCCCGCTTGAATTCTCCATCCACGACCCGCACATAAGCCAGGATGCCTTTATGGTCGTCGTATAAAGAATCGAAGATAAGAGCGCGGGATGGCACCTGACCTTTGACGTTTGACATATGACGCACCGGAGGAGGGATCCTCTCTACTACTGCTTCCAAAAGCTCGCGCACACCCTCGCCAGTTTTGCCGGAAATCCGCAAAATCTCCGCGGGCGCAACCTCCAAAAGTTCGGCCTAGCTCGCCGCAACTTTTCCCGCACGCTCCGGCTGCAGGTCGATCTTATTCACCGCACCGATTATGGTTAGCCCGGCTTTACGCGCCTGGC
>JBBUAX010000067.1:0-10350 GCA_038058515.1 Patescibacteria group bacterium | reverse complement strand
TATCGGCTCGTCAAATTCCGGTTTTTTGTGGACGGCGAAATAGGCGGCGGCGAATTTGGCCACCTCTTCTATAAGGGCCATGCCGATAATAGCGACCAGGAATTTCTGCGGGGTGATAAGCGAGGCCAGTGGAGCAACCGGGTCAATCAGCCAGCCCAGGTCCTTGAAGATTTCTTGAGCGGCTAAAGCGACGAAGGCAAAAGCCGCGCCGTTTATGAATGCGTGGAGCAGAAGACCCTTCGGCTCCGGGTGCGGGTCCTCGCGGGTATAGAAAAAAAGCCAGGTGAAACCGGGTAGAAGCGCGAGGATAATAATGAGCAAGCTCATATAATGATACTAATTGTACTAATGATACGAATAGATACTAATTATTTGTATTATTAGCATCATTCGCACGCATTAGTATATTGGTATCGCGTTTTTCTACCATTTTCTGACCATGAGCAACTCACCTGGTTTAAGTTGTTGGTAGATCTCCTCGGTTATGAATGGCATGAAGGGATGAAGCATCGTAAGGCAGGACATAAATACTCCATGGAGTATTTCCCTGGCTAGTTCGTCTTCTCGTGTTTTTACCTGCTCAACATATTTATCTGCCAGATTATGCCAGACGAAATCGTAAAGCGTGTGAAGCGCCTGACCAAATTCGTAGTTTTCCAGGTATTGAACGACTTGAGACCTAGTAGCTCGCAGGCCTTCCAGGATTTTTAAGTCATCATCATTGGCTTCCGGAAAAACCCCTTTAATCGTTTCTCCGTTTAAAAATCCCTCTAATCTTTCGGTAGTGTAGCTTTTCCCGCCTGTTTTCTTTTGCAGGAATCGGGCTATGTTCCACAGCTTGGTATTGAACTTTCTGCCGGCCTGCACCGAGGTTTCATCCCAACGGATGTCCTGGCTGCCCATCGCCTGCCAAACGACACCAAAACGCGTAGCATCGGCGCCATGGTTTTCGATCAGAGAAAGCGGGTCAATACCCGTGCCTAAGGACTTGGACATCCTTCTACCCTCCTTGGTGAGGATGGTGCCGTGGATAAGAGCAACCGCAAACGGTTCTTTGTCCATAAATTCTTCGCCGGAAAATATCATTCTCATGATCCAAAGATTCAGTATCTCCCGGGCGGAGGTTATAAAATCAGTGGGATAGTATTTTTTTAGGTCATCTGTTTTCTCTGGCCAACCGAGAGTGGCGAATGGCCACAGTGCGGAAGAAAACCAGGTGTCCAAGACATCTGGTGACTGCTCCATTTCGCAGTTGCCGCAAATTGGACATTTTTTCGGCTTCTCCTTGGCCACCACAAACTTTTGGTCGGCTTTCGCTTGACCTGCCACTCTTTGTTCGCCACCCTCTTTTTTACAGAAAAATACCGGCAGCTGGTGACCCCACCACAACTGTCGGGAAATGCACCAATCCCGGATATTATCGAGCCAGCTGAAGTAGTTTTTTTCAAAATTTGCTGGCAAGATCTTTGTCCGGCCGGAGCGCACGGTCTTTTTTGCCAGTTCTGCGAGAGAATCCATTTTTACAAACCACTGCAGGGATGGCAGGGGTTCAACCACTGTGCCGCAACGCTCGCAGGTGGCGGTATTGTGGCGATATGGTTCTTCTTTGAGCAGCAGGCCGACGGCCCTAAGGTCACTCGCCACCTTGTCACGGGCGTCTTTGGTTTTCATTCCGCCGTACTTACCAGCATTTTCATTCATTCGCCCGTGTTCGTCGATTACCTGGAGCATTGGTAATTTATGCCTTTGGGCGATTTCAAAATCGGTTATGTCGTGGGCGGGCGTAACTTTTATGACCCCGGTGCCGAATTCCGGATCTACTGCGTCATCTGCAACCACTGCAACCTTGATTTTGGTTTTGGATGGTTTATCCGGTTGGCCAGAAACATCAAGCGACTCTATTTCTATTTCTTTGCCGATGTATTTTTTGTAGCGTACGTCTTCGGGGTTTACCGCAAGAGCGGTGTCGCCGAACTTCGTTTCTTGCCGGACCGGGGCCAAGGTAAACGGGCCGTACTGGATGTAGTAGAGAATCGCATCTTCCTCTTTGTATTTCACCTCTAGGTCGGAAATCCCGGTCCCGCAACGCGGGCACCAGGTTATAGTGCGCAGGCCGCGGTAGATCAGCCCCTTCTTGTAATAGTGGACGAAGGCGGTAAGCACAGCATCAATATATTTTTCGTCCATGGTAAAGCGGGTACGGGACCAGTCGCAGGAAGCACCGAGCTTCTTGAGTTGGTCTAAAATTATCCCGCCGTATTGTTTTTTCCATTCCCAGGCCTTTTCCAGAAACCTCTCCCGGCCCAAATCGAACCGGGTAAGACCCTCCTTCTTTAATTCTTTTTCAATTACGTTGTGGGTGCTAATACTTGCATGATCAATGCCTGGTAGCCAAAGTGTTTTGTAGCCCTGCATCCGTTTCCAGCGTATTAGGACGTCAATCATGGTGTTCTCCAGGGCGTGGCCCATATGCAAAGAGCCGGTGACATTGGGTGGCGCCATCATAATACAGAAGGTTTTTTTGCTTTCCGGATTACCAGCCCGAGGCTGGTGCGCCTCTGGCGCAAAGTAGCCGGACTTTTCCCACAGCCGGTATATCCTTTTCTCAACCTCCTTATGTTCGTAGCGCGGGCCGAGTTCAGACATTGTCTAGATTTTACGCCAAAAAATCAGATATTTAAAGCCCCGTTAGCTACGAGCCTGTGTTTCTTTTTTCGCAGATAATCGATATATCCTGCCGCGGCTATCATCACTGCGTTATCGGTATTGTATTTTTGTTCGGCTACAAAAAAACTCGAACCGATTTTCCGAGCTTCTTTCTGCAGCGCTTTGCGTAGTACGGTGTTGGCAGCGACTCCGCCGGACAGCATCACCGACCTGGTCCGGAGTTCCTTCGCGGCGCGAATGGTTTTTTTGACCAGCACATCTATTGCGGCCCGTTGGAAGCTTGCGGCCACATCGGCCGTAGAAGCGGATTTGCGCGGATGGCAACGCAGATTATCGCCGATAGCACTCTGCGTTATTCTGCGCATTGATCCGCGTCCTTCTGCTTCTACCTGTGGGATATTTACACGAGCATCGTACTTTTGGGAGTCACGAAGATAGTACAAAACCGCTGTCTTTAATCCGGAGAAGCTGAAATCGTAGCTCTTGTCATGAATCATCGGCCGCGGAAATTGGATTGCATCTCCCTTTCCTCTTTTCGCTATTCTTTCCAGCTCTGGTCCTCCGGGGTAGGGGAGGCCGAGCATCCGTGCCACCTTATCAAACGCTTCGCCTACGGCATCGTCCCGTGTCTCTCCGAGTTTTTTCCAGGTCGTCAGGTTCTGAACAAAGAGAAGAATCGTATGTCCGCCGCTCACAATTAGAGCAATAGCTGGAAAGTAGGTAGTAGGTTTTTTCTTTGGTAAAAGAAAACTATATAGATGTCCTTCTAAATGGTTCGTACCGATTAGTTCCACTTTTTTCTTTCCGCGTTTATCTGCGTTAATATCCGCGTTAATCCGCGCTTGGAGTTCCTGCGCGAAAGTAATTCCGGCCCATAGCGCTGGTTCCAGCCCCGGCCCTACCGTTACCGCTATCAGGTCAACATTTTCAATTCGCATCTTTTTCGCGTTTTGTTTCGCGGCTGTTTCGCTAAAAATCTTCCGATAGAGTATCGGAAGATTTCTCTGGTGTTCGCGTTTGGCGAGTGTCGGCACCACGCCGCCGAACGGCCGGTGCACTTTAATTTGAGAGGCGACTTCTTCTTTTAGAATTTTGAACCTGGGCAAAGTGGACAAAGAACCGCTCGCTTCTATGAGCGCCATTGCCGTTTCATCGCAGGAGGTTTCGATGCCGAGGACGATTTTTTTCACAGTTTTGGCTTCTCTCGCCAAAAATTACGGCTCGTCCACCATTAGACGAGCTTGGTTTGCAGAGTTTACCTCCGCAAACCCGGAACTGACCGGAATATAGTGTTCTTTGCTGGTTTTGTCAACGATTTTTATCGTCCCCGGCGCGAGAGCGCTTATGAGCGGCCGATGATGGTCCAGAACGGTAATTTCCCCGCTTGCGGTTTTCATATTCACCGATTCGGCTTCGCCTTCAAACAGCACTTTTTTTAATGAGTAGACGCTAAGATGCATAGTGTTGTAAATTCGAAATCCTAATATCGAAATACGAAACAATAGCCAATTTCCTAATTTCCGAAATTTTAAACATTTGGATTTGTTTCGGATTTAGTGCTTCGTGCTTCGGATTTATGAAGTTGCTTCGCCAACTTCGCTGATGTCGCCCTTGAGGTAGAAATTCTCTTCCGGCAGGTCGTCGTGTTTTCCAGCCAGTATCTCCTTGAAGCCGCGGATAGTATCTTGAAGTTTCACGTATTTGCCGGAGCGGCCGGTGAAGGTTTCGGCGACGAAGAACGGCTGGGATAAAAAGCGCTGGATCTTGCGGGCGCGGTTCACGGTCAGCTTGTCTTTTTCCGACAACTCTTCAATGCCCAAGATGGCAATGATATCCTGGAGCTCCTTGTAGTGCTGGAGTGTTTTTTGCACTTCCCGCGCTACCTCATAATGCTCCGTGCCGACGATTTTCGGGTCCAGGGCGGTGGAATTGGACGCCAGAGGGTCAACTGCCGGATAGATGCCGATTTCGGTAAGCGCCCGGGACAAAACGATGGTGGAGTCCAGATGAGCGAAAGTGGTGGCCGGTGCCGGGTCGGTGATGTCGTCCGCCGGAACATAAATGGCCTGCACCGAAGTAATAGAACCCTTGTTGGTAGAGGTGATTCTTTCCTGAAGCTCGGCCATCTCCGTTGCCAGAGTCGGCTGATAGCCGACCGCCGAGGGCATGCGTCCCAGGAGGGTGGACACTTCCGAGCCGGCCTGGGAGAAGCGGAAAATGTTGTCTATGAACAAGAGCACGTTCCTGCGCTCTTCGTCGCGGAAGTACTCGGCCATGGTCAGCGCGGTTAAGGCCACTCGCGCCCGCGCGCCGGGAACCTCGTTCATCTGCCCGAAAACCATGGCGGTCTTTTCCATGACCCCGGACTCGCGCATTTCCCGATAAAGGTCGTTGCCTTCACGGGTGCGCTCGCCGACGCCGGCGAAAACGGAAACGCCGCCGGATTCTTCGGCCACGTTGCGGATGAGCTCCTGCAGAAGCACGGTTTTGCCGACGCCGGCGCCGCCGAAGAGCCCAACCTTGCCGCCCTTAATGAACGGCGCCATCAGGTCAACGACCTTGATGCCGGTTTCGAAGACCTCGGTTTTGGTGGATTGTTCGATGAACGAGGGAGAAGCGCGGTGAATGGCCCAGAATTTCTTTCCGCCAGGGGCGGATCCGCCTTGGGCGGAGAACTCTTCCGGAGAGATGTCGAGTGGTTTTCCGGTGACATCAAATATGTGTCCCAGCACTTCCGGACCGACCGGCACCTGTATCATTTTGCCGGTGTCCAGAACTTCCGCGCCGCGGGACAGGCCGTCGGTGGAATCCAGAGCGATCGCCCGCACCCTGCCCGGCTCCAGATGTTTGACCACCTCCAGAACCAATTTCTTATTGCCATGCTCGATTTCCAAGGCGGTATAAATCAGCGGCAAATTCTCGTTTTCCGCGAAGGCCACATCCACCACCGGTCCGATAATTTGAATTATTTTGCCTACACGCATTTTATCTGTGTTAGTTTCGTAGTGCTTCCGCCCCCGCGGTTATCTCCACTATCTCTTTGGTTATCGCCGCTTGGCGCGACTTGTTGTAAACGAGGGTCAGGTCCTCGGCTAATTCTTCGGCGTTATCCGAAGCGCTCTTCATCGCCATCCGCCGGGCGGCATGCTCCGAAGCGTTGGCTTCAAGTATCAAGTGATAGATTTGCATCACCACCAGGTGTCGGGCAAGTTTATCCAGTACTTCCGCCGGCGATGGCTCAATTAGATAATCTTCCGTCTTCTCACGATTGAAAAAGGAAACCTGTTTTTCCTGCACCAGCTCGGAGAAGCGCCCATGTTGCGGGATTACTTCTATGGCGGCTTCGCGCAGAGCCTCGAAGTCCACCGGCAGGATACGGCGGGTGAGTATCTCCTGGTGCAGGGCGGTGCGGAAGTGCATGGAGAAGATGATAACTTCGTCCCATTTTCCGGTGAGATACCCCTCCAGCACGGTTTGGGCGATGGGCTCCACCTCGGCTAGGGTGGTGTAGTCGCCGACGCGCACAAATTTTTTGGCAAGACCTACGCGTCGTTCCAAATAAGCAGCGGCTTTTTGGCCAACGGCCAGAAAAATGTATTGCGGGTCGTGCATATCGATATCGCGCTTGCGGATGAATTTCTCAAATTGCCGGATGACCGTGCTGTTAAAAGAACCAGCCAAACCCTTGTCCGAGGTGACCAGAATGATAGCGGTTTTTTTGATGCCGCGCTTTAGGAGGAGCGCCGGCAGTTCGCCGCCTTCTCTTATCTTGGAGATGTTGGCCAAGAGGTCCAGGGTGGCGAAAGCGTACGGGCGCGAAGCTATGGCGATTTCCTGGCTGCGCCGCATTTTGTTGGCGGCCACCAGCTCCATCGCCTTGGTGATTTGGTTGATGTTGTCTATGCCCTGGATGCGCCGCTTGATGTGTTGGACGGATTCCATTGTTTTGGTTACTTTCCTAAGAATCTTTGTATCGCCGCCTTAAGTTTGCTCTCGGTGCTTTCATCCATCTCGCCCTTGTTGCGCAGCGGCTTCAAGACGTCCTCGCCATGGAATTTTTCCATATATTCCAGGAAATCACCCTCGGTTTTTTTGAGTTCCGCGACCGGTACTGCCTCGAAGTAATTATTCAGCGCGGCGTAGAAAATAATGATTTGTTTTTCAAAGGCCATAGGCGCGAGATCGCTTTGTTTCAGGATTTCGGTAATGGCCTGGCCCTGGCCAATGCGTTTTTTGGTCGCCTCATCCACGTCCGAGGCGAATTGGACGAAGGCCTGAAGCTCGCGGAATTGGGCTAGGGTCAGGCGCAGGCGTCCGGCAACTTTTTTCATTGCCTTGGTCTGGGCGGCGGAGCCGACCCGGGATACGGATAGCCCCACATTCACTGCCGGGCGGATACCCTGGTAGAACAGGTCGGACTCCAGATAAATCTGGCCGTCGGTGATGGATATTATGTTGGTTGGGATATAGGCGGTAACGTCGCCCAGTTGGGTCTCCACGATGGGCAAAGCGGTGAGCGAACCGCCGCCTTTCTCCGGCGAAAGCTTGGCCGCGCGCTCTAATAAGCGGGAATGGAGATAGAAGACGTCGCCGGGATAGGCCTCGCGTCCGGGCGGCCGGCGTAGAAGCAGGGAAATTTGCCGGTAAGCCCAGGCATGTTTGGACAGGTCGTCGTAAATCACCAAGGCATCTCCGCCATTGTCCCGGAAATACTCGCCGATAGCGCAGCCGGCAAAAGGCGCCAAATACCACAGGGCCGCCGGAGCCGAGGCTGACGCGGAAACCACCACACTGTACTTTAAAGCATCGTGCTGGCGCAGGGTCTCCACGATCTTTGCAATTTTGGATTCTTTCTGGCCAATGGCCACGTAAATACAAATAACTTTCCCCTTGCCTCTTTCCTCTTTCCTCTGATTAATGATGGTATCCAGGGCCACCGCGGTCTTGCCGGTTTGACGGTCGCCGATTATAAGTTCACGCTGACCGCGCCCGATGGGAATCATGGAGTCAATGCTTTTTATGCCGGTATGCAGCGGCGTATTTACCGGTTCCCGTTCCAAAACTGACGGTGCTTTGTTCTCCAGCGGATAGCGAGTAATCTTACTTTCCTCTTTCCTCTCTCCTCTCTCCTCTTGTCTGAAGATAGGCCCCTTGCCGTCCAAAGAATTGCCCAGCGGGTCAATGACCCGGCCGATCATTTCTTTGCCGACTTCCAAAGATAAAACTTTGCCGGTGCCGCGGACGGTATCACCGCTTTTTATGGAAAGATACTCATCTAAAACCAAGGCGCCGATGGCGTCTTCTTCCAGGTTCAGGGCCACGGCGCGCTTTTCGCCGTCCTCGGTCTCAATGCTTAAAAGCTCCTGGCTTAAGGCCTGGCGCAGGCCCTGGATCTTGACGATGCCGTCGCCGACTTCAATAACCTGGCCGACCGCCTCCCATTTGGGTTCGTCCTTGAAGCCCTCGATTTCTTTTTTAAGTTTTTCAATCAATTCGTAGCTCATTAATCTTGAAGCTTGAATCTTGAAGCATAAAACCCGTTGCTTGAAGTAGTCATCTTACGTTTTAGGTTTCACGCTTCATGTTTCACGAAAAAGTTTGCCCAATTTGCGCCGGAGCGAGCCGTCAAATTGCAGTTCGTCATTGATTATTATTCTCATTCCGGCTACTAATTCCGGATTTATTTTTTCCTGCACTACATCCGAGGGTCGGATAAGTTTGTGGAAGCGTTGCTTAAGGCTGGGGATGGGGCGGGCGGTCTGGACCTCCACTTTGCGCCGGCCGTCTCTGGTTCGCAGGATTCCTTCGGTGGCAGCGATTATTTTAGGTAACTGTTTTGTGTCTCCGCGGCGCCTGACGGCGATGAGGAGGTTCGTAATTATCTTTTTCTCCTCGGCTGCGGAGGGTTTCTTAGTCAGCACCCGGGCCAGGGCCTGGGCGTAGATTTTAGGAGACATAGTTATTGTTCGGCAAGCGTAGCCCTTACCGCCTTTTGTACAAGTTCCTCGTCCACCGCCTCCGGTTTCATTTCTACCGTGCGCACGAGCGCATTCCGCACCAACACCCCGGCCTCTTTTTCCAATATCTTGCGCGCCTCCTTGGCTTTAGCTTCGGCGATGAGCTCGGCGTTCTGGAGAGCCGCCGCTTCTTTGGCGTGGGCCTGTTTCAACAGCTCGGTCTCAACTTGTTTAGCCCTGACTTCGGTGTCGCGGAGGATTTGCAATGCCTCTTTTTCCGTTTCTTTGATTTTATTTTTGGCCAACACATCTATCTCGCCCAATCGCCGGTCGGATTCATCCGCTTTGCGCAGACCCTCTTCAATTCTTTCCCGCCGTTCCTTCAATATTTTGATCAGTGGCTGGTAGGCGAAGATGCGCAGGACGACAAGCAAAATCAAAAAATTTACTACTTGCGAGAGCAGCAGCCGCCAGTCAATGCCTAATTGGGTGAATAACTCATTCATCTCTAATCATTCTCGAATTCTGTCTCGAATAATCTCTAATTTTATTCGTGATAATTAGCGACAATATTCGGGATTGATTCGGGACAGTGTGTCTTACACGAACTTCAATATGAGTGCTATAACCAGCGCGTAAATGGCGATGGCTTCGGCAAAGGCCAGAGCCAGGATCATCGCCGTTTGCACTTTAGGCGCGGCTTCCGGGTTGCGGCCGATGGCTTCCACCGCCTTAGAACCGATGAAGCCGATGGCCAGTGCTGGACCGATGGTGCCGATCATAATCGCGCCCATCGCCGCCCATAAACGTACAACTTCCATTTCCATTTTGATTGGGTGTTTGGTTTTGGGTGTTGGGTTTTAGATGGGATTTATGTCCAAAACCTAAAACCTATAACCTAAAACCTAGCTTACGCGACCTTTGATTGTTGACCGTGAAAACGGGTTTACCCGCCAACCGCGTACCGCCGGAGCTTTCCTCGGCCTTCGTAGCTGAAGCTACTTCAGCGAAGTTGGCAGCGGTGGAGCAAGGCGGACTTATTTTATCAAGAAAATTAACTCATTACAAACAACCTATAACTAACGACGGCGAACTCCGGTTTTAATCCTGGGTTGTATGTTGTGGGTTGTTGATTGTTAGTTGTGCTCGGCAGCATGGCTGGTGGTGGCAATAGCGATAAATACGATGGTCAACATGGAAAAAATAAGCGCCTGTACGAAACCGACAAAAACCTCCAGGAACAGGAAGGGCAGTGGCACTATATAAGGAACGAGAAAGGCGACGATGATTAAAAGCACCTCGCCGGCGAAAATATTGCCGAAAAGACGGAAAGAGAAAGAGATCATTTTAGCGACCTCGGAAACCAACTCGATCAGACCTATAAAAAAGCCGATCGGACTTTTGAAATTAAAAAATTTGGCCAAATGCCGCCAGAAACCGATGGCAGCGATGCCGAAAATGTTGGCGGAAATAACCGCGATTATGGCCAGGCCCAGGGTGAAATTCAGGTCGGCGGACGGCGAGCGCAAGAGTGGAGAAGTTTCCTCCCCATGAAAAACTATGGAGCCGACGCCGGGCACAAGACCCAGCCAGTTGGAAAAAAGAACGAAAAGGAAAATGGTGGCGATAAGCGGCAGGTATTTTTCGGATTTGCGGCGGTCGCCAAAAACAGTATCCATGAGCCCCAAGAGCGTTTCCAGAAAAACTTCCACGAGGCCCTGAATCT